>NZ_JAUBTL010000154.1:0-1002 GCF_036702475.1 Microcoleus sp. D2_18a_B4 | reverse complement strand
ATTGGTTGACACGCCTTTGTTGAGAGACTCTCTTAACTTATACGTTTGTTAGCATTTGTTAGCGAAAAAGTGTCGGTTGTCACTTTCCCAACTATTCCCCGTTTGACTAGCGGCAGCAACATCAACCGCGAGGTAACAGTAGTCGTTCCAGCGACCGGCACCATTAGTAATACTTCCCAAAGTCGATCGACCACTTTTGACCCCGACCCCAGCAATAACAACGGTTCCGAGTCCAGAGCCACTGTCACCACGGCCATTTTACTCGCTCCGCCTTCACCCAACAAGCTTCCATCAGCCGACAGCAGCAATGTGGCGATCGCGCCCAACAGCGTTGTCCGACTCGGCGGGCTCGGAGGCAGAGACTCAGACGGCACGGTGGTTGCATTCACTATCAGCACCCTGCCGTCGGCAAATCAAGGCATCCTGTTCTTGGGCGACCCCGCAACCGGGGGAGTCGCCGTCACGGCAGGTCAAACCCTGACAGCCGAGCAAATTACCCAGTTGTTCTTCCAGGCGTCCGGCAATTTCATAGGGGGCAACTTCACCTACAGCGCTACAGATAACTTCGGCGCCACCAGTGCGGCAGTCGCCACTGTGTCTCTCATTCCCCTTAATGAACCGATACCGACGCCGACACCCGCGCCCATACCAACACCAACACCACCAACACCGGCACCAACTCCAACACCCGCGCCGGAACCAACACCAACACCAACACCAACTCCAACACCCGCGCCGGAACCAACACCAACACCAACACCAACTCCAACACCCGCGCCGGAACCAACACCAACACCAACACCAACTCCAACACCCGCGCCGGAACCAACACCAACACCAACACCAACTCCAACACCCGCGCCGGAACCAACACCAACACCAACACCAACTCCAACACCCGCGCCGGAACCAACACCAACACCAACACCAACTCCAACACCCGCGCCGGAACCAACACCAACACCAACACCAACTCCAACACCCGCGCCGGAACCAACACCA
>NZ_JAUBTL010000153.1:0-1077 GCF_036702475.1 Microcoleus sp. D2_18a_B4 | reverse complement strand
TATCAATCAAATGTAAAGTAATAAACGGAGTTTTCTTTGTTCCAGACCCCAGACGTATCTTACGGTCTCGCCATCCATAACTATCTGTAAACACTGGCTCTACTTTGATTCCTGCTCCTTTCTTTATTCTCGTAATAAAGTTAACTTTTTGCTCAATTAATCTTAACCAAAAACTACAATGATAAAATCCTCTATCTAATAATAGCAACGTTTTTTCGGTGACTAAATTTAGGATGTTTTCTTCAAGTATTATATCAGATTTTTTCGCATTTTCGGTCAACCAAATTTCTACTGGTAGTCGATTTAATCGCATCAATTACTGTACTTGTTTTTCCCGCCACTTGTCCGATCTTAGTCTCTTCTCAACTTGATAATTTCCGAAACAAGGCCTCTAATATTGAACTATCTATAATCCAAATTGGCTCAAATTTTGTTAATGTAAACTGAATACTTTCTGGTAATGTTCGTTAATTTCTGCTTGGCCAATTTGTTCTTAACCTTGGCAATAAGTCTTTAAATACTTGTTCAAATAGCTCGGCAGGAAAGGTGAAAAATATTTGTGAGAGTGCTTGTTGGCTGACTTTGGTGGGATTACACCACAGAAAACCATCTCTAGTTAACATTCTAGTCAGTTCTCTTACCCCTGCTACATCTCGCCATAGAACCGGTTAACACCGCAGCCATCATCAGGGGCAAGTTGAGAATGCGGTCTCTGATCCCCTGTTGACGGTAGGAATTTTTCTGGTTGAGCATGGCTGGTGTCAGTAATGCTTCGAGTTGTTGGGCAATTACTTCATCCTCTATCATTGGCCGTTGTTTCTTCTTGGCGTGATCTCGATTTGTAGTTCTAGTCTTGGTCATGGCCCGTCTCCATCCCCCAATTACTTACCTGTTATGAGTTTCATCCATTTTTTACTTAATGTAAATACCCTATTGACAATTTACTCATTACCTTAACTTGTCTACTAATGAAAGTAGAGCAAGTGTTTACAGATAGTTATGGATGGCGAGACCGTAAGATACGTCTGGGGTCTGGAACAAAGAGAACTCCGTTTATTACTTTACGTTTGATTGATG
>NZ_JAUBTL010000152.1:0-1156 GCF_036702475.1 Microcoleus sp. D2_18a_B4 | reverse complement strand
TTTAACATCATAGATGTTTATTTTTGTCAACTTTCTTGTTAAGAAAGATCCTTATAAAGCATAGCTTATTAAGGGGGAGTAGGGGGTATGCGATGGGGATCGAGATATGTGCAACTTCACATTAAATTGGTATTACGAATGGTAGATTAGGAAATAGACAAACAAAGCCAACACCTCTATTAAATATAAGGAAGAGATTCAACAGCAATGAAAACTCAACTCGATCGCCTAAAAAAGTTTTTAGGTATCCTGTGTGCGATCGCCTCAATAATTATATTATTCCAATCGGCTATACCGGGTGTTTACGCCACGGTTGTTGCACCGAAAATCTCAACCATATCACAAACCACCATAGCTTTTGTACCCAACATACCGGGCGGCGGATTAGACTTTCACGAATCAGCAGGAGGACACACTTTAGAGAGACACGTTGGTAAAACAGAAGCACAACTAGCACAGCGACTCGCAAGCGAAACGAGAATTCCTGCCGCATCTTCTTTTACTGATCGTTCCCTCGCCGAAGCGGCTATTGCAGAAGCAATGAACAGAAATCAAAGTGCGATCGACTCTTGGGTGAAAACTCAAGGTAATCGTTATACGATCGACTACAATGCCAACAGAATAATTGGCATTACTCTGCGTCGCCGCGCATCCAAAGCAACTTCAACATCTCGCCTGAGAATCGTCCTCCAGCGCAGCGCCCAATTACCTCCCGGATACTTTATTCTCACAGCCTATCCCCAATGATCAATCAATTTCCTCATTTAACCCAATTTTTCAGTTCCTACTTTCACCAAGACTGGCCGTTAGAAGCTGACACTCCCAGCGATGTAGTGAACAACTACCGCAGCAGCGAACCGCCCGCAAGTGTTGAAGCTGCATCGCAAGAGCTCAGCAAACTGCTAGAAATGCCGATCGCCCCCGCCGATTTAGAAGCATTTATCCTCGATGAATTAGGGTGTTACTACGACCCACAATCCGAAAATCAAACAGTCCGAGAGTGGTTGCAATCGGTGCAAAAATCTTTGAATAATCCCAGCTAAACTCTACTGACATCAGCTACCGCGCGATCGATAAGCCCGTAGATACTGTCTTGAACTGTCAAGGGGTAGCAAGTAAATAATTGGGGTCGAAAGGCTTTTGGGACTTTAAAATA
>NZ_JAUBTL010000151.1:0-1208 GCF_036702475.1 Microcoleus sp. D2_18a_B4 | reverse complement strand
GACTAATGACTAATGACTAATGACTAATGACTAATGACTAATGACTAATGACTAATGACTAATGACTAATGACTGATTTATTCACAATTCCCAAATATTATGTCTCGTTCCAAAGCCCTGCAATCTTATATTTTTGTCCGCTTGCTTCTGGCACCGCTAATGTTGTGGACAATCACCACAGCAGTATTTTTATTGTTGCGGGCCACTCCGGGCGACCCCATAGATGCCATTCTCGGCTCACGAGCTCCCGCAGCCGCCAAAGAAGCAATGCGAACCCAACTCGGCCTCGACGCACCCCTGTGGCAGCAATATTTAAAATACATGACAGACTTATTCAGTCTGAACTTGGGAACCTCAATCACCACTCGCGGACAAACCGTGTGGCAAATTATCGGAGATTATTTCCCCGCTACAGTGGAATTAGCAGTTTGTAGCATGGCCATAGCTTTAATTGTCGGCATCAGTATCGGTTCCCTGGCAGCATCCCGCCCCAACACTATTTTCGATGCTGTCGGCCGTTTGTTTGGCATTATCACTTACTCGCTGCCCGCTTTTTGGGCCGGCATGGTTTTGCAATTAATTTTCGCGGTGCAGTTAGGATGGTTTCCCTTGGGAACTCGCTTTCCCGTGACATTCCCCGCCCCCGAAGGCTACACAGGACTATACACTATTGACAGTCTGCTGAGTGCTAACCCTGGTCAGTTTCTCACATCTTTGCATTATTTGGCACTTCCGAGTTTGACGTTGGGCATTCTTTTGAGCGGCATTTTCGAGCGCATTGTCAGAGTGAATCTCAAGCAAACTTTGCAAGCAGATTATGTCGAAGCAGCTAGAGCTAGAGGCATTCCCGAATTGCAGATTTTATGGGCTCACGCTCTTAAAAATGCACTAATTCCGGTGATTACTGTCTTAGGATTGACTTTTGCTGCACTGTTGGGCGGTGCTATTTTAACAGAGGTTACTTTTTCTTGGCCGGGGTTGGCAAATCGTCTTTACGAAGCGATTAGCTTGCGGGATTATCCAACTGTTCAAGGTATTGTGGTGTTTTTTGCAGCAATTGTCGTAATTGCCAGCATTGTAATTGATATTTTGAATGCTTACGTTGACCCGCGAATTCGGTATTAAAGGAAGTTATAGCCTTTCTCAGTAACATGAGGTGCTCTGGCGGGCATAGGGCATAGGGCATAGGGCATAGGGCATAGGGCATA
>NZ_JAUBTL010000150.1:558-1216 GCF_036702475.1 Microcoleus sp. D2_18a_B4 | reverse complement strand
TTTTCACTGGTTCTGCGGTTGATAACCTCACTCTGATTGACTTCGATGATCAGGGGGGAGGGAATAACACTAGCCTGATTAGCCTGAATGCTACAGCCGGGACAACCTATCAAATTGCTGTTGATGGTTGGATTTCTAATACAGGTTCGATTCAACTTAATATTGCACCCGCCAATATAAATGGCACTCCTGGCCCTGATAACTTAACGGGAACTCCCAATCCAGATACCATCAATGGATTGGCCGGCAACGACACCATCAATGGATTGGCCAGCAACGACACCATAGATGGTGGCGACGATAACGATCGTTTAGACGGAGGACTCGGACTCGACCAACTTAGAGGGGGATTGGGTAACGATATTTTCGTTGTGGATAATGTAGGGGATGTCGTCACTGAACTTCCAGCTCAAGGAACCGATTTAGTGGAATCTGGCATCACCCACACCTTACGTCCAAATGTTGAAAACCTGACTTTAACAGGCAGCGCACTGATTAACGGCACCGGAAATACTCTAGCCAACGTCATCACCGGCAACACCGCCAATAATACGCTCAATGGCCTTAGCGGAGCCGACCAACTTAGAGGCGGATTGGGTAACGATATCTACATTGTGGATAATGCCGGAGATATCGTCACTGAACTTGCAGCTCAAGG
>NZ_JAUBTL010000150.1:0-458 GCF_036702475.1 Microcoleus sp. D2_18a_B4 | reverse complement strand
AACCGACGAGGTGCGCTCAACCGTGACCCACACCTTACGTCCAAACGTTGAAACCCTCCGTTTAGGAGGCAGCGCACTGATTAACGGCAACGGAAATACTCTAGCCAACACTATTATCGGCAACACCGCCAATAATACGCTCAACGGCGATACCGGAGCCGACCAACTTAGAGGCGGATTGGGTAACGATATCTACGTTGTAGATAATTCCGGAGATATCGTCACTGAACTTGCAGCTCAAGGAACCGACGAGGTGCGCTCAACCGTGACCCACACCTTACGTCCAAACGTTGAAACCCTCCGTTTAGGAGGCAGCGCACCGATTAACGGCACCGGAAATACTCTAGCCAACACAATCATCGGCAACACCGCTAATAATAGGCTCAACGGGGGGGGCGCTCAAGATATTCTAACGGGTAGTACGGGTGCAGATACTTTCCTCTTCCAGTTTGGACAAT
>NZ_JAUBTL010000149.1:0-1330 GCF_036702475.1 Microcoleus sp. D2_18a_B4 | reverse complement strand
CAAAAATATCCCCCCAAGCACAATCTAGGATTCTTTTATTAAGTCCACTCTTGGCAGCAGCACCATTCTTCCTATAACCTCCTTTTCCATCGTGCGATTGTTTGGCGCGTTTAACCATGTTGGTTATTTTTAGGTTTTCTTGCGCTACAGCATCAGCCGTTTTAACTATCTTATCGGCAGCTTTCCAGTTATATCCGTCTCTTTTTTGGGTTAGCTTCTGTTGGGTTTGAGACAGCTTGATCTGTGCTTTTTTCCTGTTGCTAGAGCCTTTTTGCTTGCGACTGGCAGCACGATTTCTTATCGCTAATCGTCGAGCTGTTCTAGAGTTTGTTGCAACAGCTATATTCTCAATAAAGCTACCATCTGAAAGGGACACAAGCTTGTTTATTCCTACATCGATCCCAACAACTGACTTAGGTTCGATAAGTTCTGGCAGTCTCACTCCGTCGTCAAGCAGTACACTGATGTACCAATATGTCCCTTTTTGCTTGACGGTTACAGTTCGGATTTCTACATTGAATGGAAAACTTCTGCTATTGAAGTATTTCATCCAACCAATACCAGGAAGATAAACTCGGTTGTTTTCAAACTTGCAACGCCCCGGTTTGTACTCGAAGGTCTTGAAATTTGAGGCTTTTCGGTAAGCCGGAAAGCCTCTTTTATGACTCCAAAAACCTGCAAACGCAGTATCTAGTTTAGCCAGGTTTCGCTGCAACACATCTGAATCAATACGGCTGTACCACTCGTTTTCTTTTCTTAACTCAGTAGTTCTCTTACTTTGAATACCCCCAGCGCTATCCCAACACAGACCTAGCTTTTTACTGGTCTTGGTTAATGTTGCAGACATAACGCCATGCTTGACAACCGGACAACTAAGAGGACACACAGCACCAACTTCTAAACGGGTGTCTATTTCGCAATAAGACCCAAAAGCATAGCTCCGAGGCGTTTCAACATTTCTGTTGTTAGTCTCCCAGCCGATGAAGCGTTCTCTGAGACAATAATTACGGTGCTTACGCAGTGTTATAAGCCATTGGGCCATGAGCGCGGCTTGCTCTTTGTTTGGTTTTAACTTGTAGTTCCAGCGTTGCATTGTTTTTACCTCCTTGCTATATTGTACACATAAACTGAGTACACATCGTGGAAGTTATGGAAAAAGATAAGAGATTGCATATACGCATCAGTTCTCAAGAAGCTGAAATTCTTGCCCGTTACTGTACAAAGACAATGCGCTCTCAATCAGACGTACTCAGAGGGTTGATTAGGAAACTGGAAAATCAATAAAAAGCCGTCGTAGAACGACGGGGCTTCAGACCCAGTTTTTTGGTGA
>NZ_JAUBTL010000148.1:0-1334 GCF_036702475.1 Microcoleus sp. D2_18a_B4 | reverse complement strand
AGGCTCGACTCTAGACCGATATTACTATCGATCGCCGATAGAACGCCTCCAGAAGCAGTTTTACTCACGAGCTGCCCGACCGCAAGGATACCTCTGTCTCTAATTACTTGTGCTGCTGCTGTATCGCGATCAGTGGTGTACCCGCACGACTGACAACTATGGATTCTGACATCCAAGGTTTTCTTACCAGTATGGGTTCCACATTGGGGGCAAATTTGACTCGTATAGTTTTTATCAACACGAGCAAAATACACCCCGCGCTTCCAACACACATGAGACAGAATCGAGAAGAATTGACCATAGGCTGCATCGAGAGTATGTTGACCGAACATCCCCTTTGCCCAAGCCTTAAAATTGATATCCTCAACGAATATCATTCCTGCTTGGTCACATAACCGATGAGCTAATTTATAGTGCCAATCCTTTCTGGTATCACTGATTTTTTGATGAATTCTAGCAATCTTTTTCTGGAGATCAAGCCAATTATTAGACCCTTTTCTTTGATGCTTTAATCTTCGCTGCAGTGATTTCAACTCGCGGTGAAGTGCCGGAAAAAATCTCGGTCTGTTGACTAATTCTCCATCTGAAGTTGCGAGGTATTTGTCAAGCCCAATATCTACCCCTAATGGATGTCCTGACGGTGGGCGAGCGGGCAGGTTGACTGCTAACTGGTAGGTCAGCATGACAAAATATCCTGATGCCCTTTTAACTACTCTAATTTGCTTGAGTATAAAACCCTCTGGTGTGGGTCTAGACATTTTCATCCTTACCCACCCAATCTTAGGCAGGTTAACCTTTCCATTCTCCACTGCTGCATCCTTTACAGCCGGGAAAACAAACGATCGCATCCGTTTTTTGAAGCGAGGAAACCCATGCCCTCTCTCCCACATTGCCACAAATGCCGACTCTAAAACCTTTAAAGTTTGCTGCAATACTTGCGAATGAGGGGTCTTTAATTCGGGACAATGCTTCTTAGCTTCTGCCAAACCTTTGCACTGACTAGCATAGGTTGGTCTCGGAGTATCCGGTGAGATAATATACTCACCAACTATCGAACAAGCATTAACAGAAGACTTACGAGAATTCACCCAATCTTTCCGTTCTCGCAAGGCATAGTTATAAACCTGACGACAAACAGACAACCAAATCTCAAATATTTGAACTTGAGATTTGGTTGGACGTAGTTTGTACTCGTGAGTTACTGTTAGCATGATATAATCATATCATGCTTTTAGAAATCAACCAGGATTTTTCTAAGACTGTAGGCGGCCGCATCCGCTGCCGAGTTCATCCCCACGCCTGAAGTCGGGGGCTTTCCTCTCGTTTTCCGGTAA
>NZ_JAUBTL010000147.1:0-1359 GCF_036702475.1 Microcoleus sp. D2_18a_B4 | reverse complement strand
TTTTACCCAAAAAATGGGTCTAAAGCCCCGTCCTTATAGGACGGATTTAATTATCATGAATTGTAAAGATTGTTAAAGTAACAAGTTTATAGCCACAATTGTCCGTAAACGTGATATAGTAATTCCATGATTGTACTAGAGTTTAAGTTGAAAGGCAAAGCGCAGCAATATCGGATCATCGACGAAATGATTCGCACGGCTCAGTTTGTCCGAAACAAAGCTCTCAGATACTGGATCGACAATCAGGGGGTTAAATTATCCGACCTGTACAAGCAATGCGCCATTATGGCGAAAGAGTTTGAATGGGCTGGCAAACTTAACTCAATGGCACGTCAGGCTTCGGCTGAACGTGCCATTTTTGCTATCCAACGTTTCTTCTCTAATTGCAAAGCTAAGAAGCCGGGGAAAAAGGGATATCCGCAATTCAAAAAGTACACTCGTTCCGTTGAGTACAAAACATCAGGCTGGGCGCTTTCCACCGATAAAAGATGTCTAACATTCACGGACGGTTTTGCGGCGGGGACTTTGAGACTACTTGGTAGTCGAGATTTGCATTTCTACGCACCCAAGGAAATTAAGCGAGTCCGAGTAATTCGTCGAGCCGACGGTTACTATGCTCAATTCTGTATCAACGTGGAGCGAACGGAGGAAGTAGTTCCCACAGGTAAAGCTATTGGCATAGACGTAGGGTTAAACCATTTCTACACCAATAGTAGCGGGGAGACAGTTCCGAACCCTCGACACTTGCGTAAAAGTGAAAAAGCCTTAAAGCGGTTGCAGAAACGAGTCTCTCGTAAAAAGAAAGGCTCTACCAATCGCTTTAAGGCAATCAATAAGTTAGGAAGAAAACACTTGAAGGTTAGTAGGCAGCGCAAAGACTTCGCCATTAAGACGGCGTTGTGCGTAGTGAAATCTAACGATTTCGTAGCCTATGAAAATCTTCAAGTAAAAAACATGGTGAAAAACCATAAACTTGCTAAATCGATTAGCGATGCAGCGTGGTCACAGTTTGCTCAATGGTTGCAATATTTTGGGAAAGTGTATGGTAAAACAGTTGTTGCTGTTGCTCCTCAGTATACTTCCCAAAATTGCTCAAGTTGTGGAAATCCTGTTCAGAAATCGCTATCTGTCAGAACTCATGTTTGCAGTTGCGGTACGGTACTAGACCGTGACCACAACTCCGCTTTGAACATTTTGGCAAAAGGATTGAGGCAAACAGGAATCACTTTAAATACGGTGGGGCACACCGAAATTAACGTTTGGGGACAGGCCGACCTCTACTCATTGGTGGTGACATCAACGAGCAAGTTGACTGATTGATCCAAGAATCCCTGCGCCTTCAGGCGCCCGGAGTGTCAA
>NZ_JAUBTL010000146.1:0-1482 GCF_036702475.1 Microcoleus sp. D2_18a_B4 | reverse complement strand
GAGTAACGAACGTGCAGGTTAAGGCTTTCCGAAGCCTACGTTGGGAGGGTCATGACACCAGAAAATAAACGCCAGTTTTCTGCCCTGTCGAACTAGGTTAAAAAGTCGTGGTGAAAGGTTTATAAGCCCGTGCCTAGTTCCGAACAAGCCCTCTCAACATTACCGAGGCAAACATTACTTAATTGGATGACAGAAGATGTCAAACTACGTTTTTCTCATTGACGCTCAAAAAACACCGATGAATCCAATTCATCCAGTACAGGCAAGGAAATTATTAGAGCAGGGTAAAGCTGCTGTTTTTCGCAGATATCCCTTTACTCTAATTCTGAAACGAGCTATCGATATTCCAGTTGTTCATCCTCTTACTCTCAAAATCGATCCGGGTTCAAAAGTTACGGGATTTGCTCTTGTAACCGACCGGGATGAGGTTATTTGGGGGATGGAATTGAAGCATCGCGGGCAACAAATTAAACTAGCTCTTGACTCTCGTAGGTCTTTACGGAGAGGTCGGAGAAACCGCAATACACGCTACCGCCAGCCGCGTTTTCTGAACCGTTCGCGCCCTCAAGGGTGGCTAGCACCAAGTTTAAGGCATCGGGTTTTAACCACAGAAACTTGGGTCAAGCGTCTGTGTAAATTTGCTCCTATTGGTGAAATCAGACAGGAGTTAGTTAAGTTTGACACGCAAGCGCTAGAAAATCCAGAGATTAGCGGGTGCGAATACCAACAAGGCACTTTGTTTGGGTACGAGAGCCGCGAGTATTTATTAGAAAAGTGGCAAAGAAACTGTGCTTATTGCGGGATTGAAAATGTTCCTTTACAGATCGAGCATATTCACCCTAGAGCGAAAGGAGGTAGCAACCGTATCTCTAATCTGTGCTTAGCTTGTGAGAAATGCAACATCAAGAAAGGAACCAAATTAATTGAGCAGTTTCTCTCAAAAAAGCCCGATTTACTAAAGCGGATCTTAGGTCAAGCCAAGCGACCTTGTTTGGATGCAGCAGCCGTTAATGCTACCCGATGGGCATTGTTTAATCAACTCAAAAAAACAGGTTTGCCAGTCACAACAGGTACAGGAGGACAAACCAAATACAACAGGACTCGGTTGGGATTGCAAAAAACTCACTGGCTGGATGCAGCTTGTGTGGGTATCACCCAAACGCTGCAAGTCTTAACAGAGCGCATTCTCAATGTCACTGCAACTGGTTTTGGTGGAAGGCAGCGCTGCCAAACGGATAAATATGGCTATCCAGTCAAGCATCGCCCGCTGCGTCCAATTTTTGGCTTTTGTACTGGCGATATTGTTCGAGCCGATGTGCCGAAAGGTAAGTATCAAGGAACATTTACAACTAGAGTCTGCCCTATGTCGGATGGAAGAGGTGAGTTCATTATCAACAAAAAACGGTTTTCAGTAAGGCTCGATTACTGTAAAGCCATCCATCGCAAAGATGGTTACAGTTATGTCTGATATCTGAACAAAAA
>NZ_JAUBTL010000145.1:0-1501 GCF_036702475.1 Microcoleus sp. D2_18a_B4 | reverse complement strand
ATCACTAACTCCTCGGAGTCAGGCTAACCGTCCCTGGATAGGAGAACCTACCCATTTAGGTTAAACGAATCGCACATGCGGGTTGATATTATAAGCTGTTGTGCATTTAAGTATGTTGAGGGCGGGCAAGATGCCCACCCCACAAGAAGGAAAATTTATTTACCCATGCAATTTAAATGCGTATTAGCTTACCTCTTCAATAATTATTATTATTGTGGAACAGGCATCTTGCCTGTTCAAGACTGGCAATTCTTGCGATGTCTATTGAATGATTGGGATTAATTGCGGTGATTGTTGCTGTACCGAATTCGGGCTCCTGCCCAGTGAAGTTTTTCCCTCAAAGTGTTGAAATAAGAATAGTTTTCCCGCAAAATGATAAACTTGGCTTCGCAGTCCGCCTTCCGCACGTCTACGCGCTGTCCTGGCCAAATTGCAGTACCCAAAATGCCGTCTGTCCAGAGTTTGGTACTGAGTTCGTAATCTGCTAAAGGCCAAATGCTGACGACTGAACCGGGCGGCAGGACGATCGCCCGACTGGATAAACTCAAAGGGCAAATCGGAGTAACGGCGATCGCCTCCATTCCCGAGTGCATTATCGGCCCGTTGGCAGATGCAGTGTAGCAAGTCGAACCGGTGGGAGTTGCCACAATTAAACCGTCGCCTTGATATTGATCAACTACTTCGCCGTCAACTTCCATTTCTAGAATACAGCTCGGCATTCGATCGGCTGAAGCAGGTTTGACACACATTTCATTGAGTGCCAAAAATCGATCGCTTTGGGGTTCGAGATTGCTTCTGTTTCCCTCAAAAACTGTTGCCTGCAACATCATCCGCGTCTGCACAGCATACCTGTCTTCCGAAAGTCTGTCCCAAATCTCCTCAGTATTTTGGAAATCATCAAAAGACTCGGTTAAAAAACCCAGATGTCCCCCCACATTCGCTGCCAAAATCGGGATGCCGTCAGCCGCCAAATTCCGCGCCGCAGCTAGGGCCGTACCGTCGCCGCCGAGCACCACCGCTAAATCTATTGGGCTGTTACTAGAAGCTAAAAACACGGGATACGGGTTATCTTTGGGGCCACTCGGCCCCATTAAAACCTGACACCCGCGACTTTCTAATTGGCGGGCACACTGTTCTGCCCACCGCTGGCTGAGGGTATCTCTGGCTTTGTGGGCGATAATTACTTGTTTTAGTTGCACAACCTATCGATTTTAGATTTTAGATTTTGGATTTTGGATTGTTAGATTTTAGAGTGAGCTCACAATCTATCGATTTTGGATTTGTGATTGTTAGATTTTAGGCTGAGTGAAATATCTTAAAATGTTCGATCGCACAAATTGGTTTTGGACATCAGGTTAAATCTTAAACTATTTTTGAGCATTGCGAGGCCGAGCCTGTGGATCTGCGTTACCAGGATTTGCCTGTTGACACTCCGGGCGCCTGAAGGCGCAGGGATTCTTGGATCAATCAGTCAACTTGCTCGTTGATGTCACCACCAATG
>NZ_JAUBTL010000144.1:0-1523 GCF_036702475.1 Microcoleus sp. D2_18a_B4 | reverse complement strand
GTAAGGATTCAGGTAAAAAATAGTGAGAGCGATCGCCGAGAAATATGATAATGTAGTCAGATGAGCGAAAAATCAGAGTTATTAGCACTAAAAATGGAAATAGTTGACCAGTTGAGCCGTGAGGAACTGGTCAAAATTGTGCTGACCCAACAAAAGCTGATTGAAAAATTACAACAAGAACTCGAAAAACTTAAAGACAAACAGCCCACCAATAGCAAAACATCATCGAAACCCCCATCAAGCGATCTCATACAGAAATCAGAGACAGTCGCTCTCGAGCGCTCAAAAGAATCAGAAACAGAACCCAAGCCTAAACCAGGAGGACAGCCTGGACATATCGGCAAAACCCGAAAAGGGTTCGGGCGAGTAGATAGATATGAAATCAGCACTCCTGACTCTTGCGAGCATTGTGGCAGCAGAGAATTAAGTGAGATGATGGGTTATAGCAAGCAGCAAGTAGCGTGTTTAGCAGCCTTACCAATTGAAGTGGTGGAATATCAACGAGTCAAATGTCAATGCCTAGAATGTGGAGCAATGGCGCTCGGACCCGTCTCACCGGGTATCGTGCCAGGACAAGATTTGAGTATCGACCTACAAGCATTATTGGTATGGCTAGGTAATTATGGGCACATATCTTACTCCAAGCAACAAGAGTTCCTGCGGGAACTAGGTGGCATCGAAATAGGGATAGGAACATTACAAGCAACCAACGCGCGGGTAGCTGATGCTGTAAAGCCCGCCGTTGAAGACTTATGGAAATGGGCACCGTTACAAGCCAACGTCCATGTCGATGAAACCCCGTGGTGTGTTAAGGGCATCAAAGAATGGTTGTGGACAGCCACGGGTCAAAATTTTTGCCTGTTCCATGCGGCAGACACTCGCAGCAGAGCTGAATTAGAGACAATGCTGGGTTCGGAATTTGCTGGGGTGTTGAGCTCTGACGATTTCAGTGTCTACAACGGTGTTGAGGTGGGAGCGCAGCAGAAATGTTTAGCCCATCTACGGCGACATTTTAAGAAAGTTCTGCTTCTGGGCCACGGTAACAACACAGTAGTTGCGTCTGCGTTCTTGGATTTAATTGATGAGGCATTCCGACAACATCGAAAATGGCGCTCCCACCCTGAAGAACTCGATTATCATGCTTGGGCGAGGGACTTTAAGACCAGACTGGCAGCATTGTTAAATACTTGGCAAGGTCATGTTGGTCATGCTGCGGGACTTTTACTGCGCTCGTTACGTGAGAAAGCGCACCAATGGTGGTATTTTTTAGACCACCCATCCATTCCTCCTGACAATAATTTAGCGGAACGTTCTCTACGATTAGCCGTGACTAAACGTAAGGTATCGGGTGGTTCCCGATCGATGTTTCGGTTTGAACAAACTGCTGATTTGTTATCAGTGATTCAGACTTGTCGGTTTCAAGGTAAAAGTGCAATGGCTTTTTTCCGTAAGGCTATATCTGCCCATTCTTGTAACTTTTTTATGCCTTCTCTTGTTCCCCAATCTTAGACCTGAATCCTTAC
>NZ_JAUBTL010000143.1:0-1580 GCF_036702475.1 Microcoleus sp. D2_18a_B4 | reverse complement strand
CCGTAGATACTGTCTTGAACTGTCAAGGGGTAGCAAGTAAATAATTGGGGTCGAAAGGCTTTTGGGACTTTAAAATACCAAAAGCCAAATGCACCAATTTCCTCATCAGAGCGCCAATCACCTGCATTTTGACCTTGCCACGACCCAATAATCGGTCACTCATAGCCTTGAGTAACGGATTGTGACGCATCGCCACTACCGCAGGCAGATACAAAGCCTTCCGTAGTCGGACGTTTCCGGTACAAGACAAACGAGTCTTGCCTTTAACCGAAGTCCCAGAACTGCGTTCACAGGGTGTTAAACCCGCATAAGCCGCTAATTGACGGGCATTGTTGTAATCTGAAACATCACGGATTTCAGCTAACAATACGGATGCTGTCTGTTCACCGATTCCGGGAATTGAGGTCAAGAGGTCACGCTGTTGCTTTAAATGTGGATGTTGGTCAAAATGGTCGCTAATCAGTTTTTTGATTAGTTGTTGTTGCTGTTTTAGATAGTCCAAATGTTCCTGGGTAAGGGCAGCAACTGTTGGCGTAGCTGTCTCCAAACGGTTTTGTTCGCTCGTCATCATTTCTGTGACTGATTCGAGTCGCCGTAACAGGGCTTGTAATTCCTTGACTTCCGGCGCGGTTGGTGTCCATAGAGACGGTTTCATTGCCGCACAAAAACGAGCAATTAGTGCCGCATCTACCGAGTCAGTTTTAGTTCGTAGGAGTTCGCTTTTAGCAAACCCTTTAATCCTAGCTGGATTCACAATACTAACCTGAAAACCAGCCCCATAGAGGAATTCGGCTAAGGCTTCTCCGTAAATGCTAGTAGCTTCCATACAAGCATGGAGTTCGACTACACTTTGTTGTTTGAGCCAGTTATGCAAACTCTCAAACCCTTGAATATTGTTCGTAAATTTTTTGGGTTTAGTTGCACGACCTTCTCTCAGTAATGAGATATGAAAGTCTCTTTTACTGATGTCTATACCTAAGACTGTTGATGTCATTGTTTGCTCCAGATGTACTCCGATTTATGAAAGAACCGACAGGCAATTGAAGACTAACCTTGTCAATGCAGGCTTTCCCGATCATTCGATCGAGAGCCTAAGATACTGTCCAGCTTAATGTGTGCCTGTCATCAGTAATGGGAGCTTATCTACGCAACAGACTTATGCAGTCTAAGGGGCGGGCCAACTTCACCAATTTCTGATGTCCTTAAACAGCACTTTCCACTGAAACTTGCACCAAGCGTCAGAAACTTTCTTGTTTCTTTAGATTTACCAAGAAGAAGGTAAGCTCGCCTGAAAGTCGGTATGATCGCCTGAAAGTCGGTATGATCGCCTGAAAGTCGGTATGATCGCCTGAAAGTCGGTACGAGCGACTGATTGTCGGTACGAGCGACTGATTGTCGGTACGATCGCCTGATTGTCGGGTCGATCGCCTGATTGTCGGGTCGATCGCCTGATTGTCGGGTCGATCGCCTGATTGTCGGCTCAATCGCCTGATTGTCGGCTCAATCGCCTGATTGTCGGTATGATCGAATCAATGACGTGGCGATCGCCTGACTCACTCTTTTAAGATACAAGGGGCGGG
>NZ_JAUBTL010000142.1:0-1750 GCF_036702475.1 Microcoleus sp. D2_18a_B4 | reverse complement strand
CCGACACTTTTTCGCTAACAAATGCTAACAAACGTATAAGTTAAGAGAGTCTCTCAACAAAGGCGTGTCAACCAATGCCCGCAGGAAAATCCCGCGAGCACCATTTAGATCCCGATCCATCTTCAATCCAGTAGCTACGGACTTGATAGTTCTAGCGCCACCTAGATTTTTGACAATTTCGCCCGTCCATGACACAGTTTTTGAAGTGTAAGCTTCGTTGCCGTCAATCACAAGCTTGGAGTTTTCCCAAGCTTTCCACTTCAGGAAAGTCTTGAACTCGTAATGGCTCAGAGTCAACATTTGTCGCACTGTTTTGTTCCTCAACTTGCGACGTGACTTAGACACCATTTGAGAACTTTCAAAAGTTGGCAGCAGAATTACATCAAAATTATCGACTAAAAACTTAGCCGTTTTATGATGCAGCTCTTTGACCAAATTCTTGATTTTGCAACGAAGCCTGCTGGCTACTTTCTTGAATCTTCTTTTCTGGCGACTGGGAGCTTTAGAAATTTTTGATACTAATCTGTCCAGCCGGAAACATAGTTTTTGGATGTGTAAATTAGAATCTTTTCCTAACCAGCCGTAAGAATTTTCAGAGAAAAATGTCATGAAAGTGCGGACACCGGGATCTAAGGCAACAAGCCGACCTTGGTTTTCGGTCTTGGCTTGTTGCACTTCTTCAGAAACGATCAGGTAATACTCGCCATAAGCCAGCGTTAACCTGCCGTCACTGAAAGTTTCAGGCAGAGTTTCTTTTAACAAACACTTGCCTAGAATCGAATGGTAGACACCACAATCTTTTATAGCCGACTTCGGCACATAGATAGATTGCTTGGTGTCTTTCCTGCTCCGAAATTTACATTTACGGATTTGACCGTCTTTTTTGAAACCCTGTTTAGCCGCCTTGACTGCCGAGCAAGCATCTTTGATGGCAATCGATTTAATTTGGAAAGGTACAGGCTTTGCCCATTCTGGTAAGCTGTTGAGTATTCCGGTTTTGATTGTCATCCAGCTAGCTTTTTTGTCTGGTTCTTGCAGGTATTTGATAGTCGTGTTGTAGACAAAACGACTTACACCAAACCACTGCTTTATCAGTGCTTTTTGTTCAGGATTTAGGAATAGACGGATCTTCCTTGATTTTCTTGCTGTAGCTTCTGAGTCCGTGCATTCGGCAACTGAAGACGTGAAGGATGGCAAGAAGATCGGCGGTGAGTTCGGTTTCTGGGCAGTGAACTGTTCGGTCAAGAACCACGATTTGTCCACCGTTTTGCTGTGCCATGAACTCGAACAATTCAAATCCAAATCGACACAATCTGTCGCGACAGGCAACAACAATCGTGAGCTGTTCGCCGCGCATAAATCTGACCAGTAGGGCTTGCAGTCCTTTCCTTTTGAAATTGATTCCTGAGCCGATGTCTTGGATGATTTCGGCGTCTGGGTACTGTTGCTGCATGAATTCAACTTGTCGAGCAAGGTCGTCTCGCTGCTTGGTTGAACTGACTCGGCAGTAACAAACAATGGCAGTTCCAATTGCACCGCGCTGGTAAGACTCAACATCGTAGAGTCTTTGTCCTGCTTCGTTTTTGATGCTTTTGATCTTGCCTTCATCTGCATATTTCCTTAAGGTGTTGGCGTGCAAACCCAGGAATTGGACTGCTTTTCTGAGTGGTATGTATGCCATTTGCTCATCTTAC
Organism: Microcoleus sp. D2_18a_B4; assembly: GCF_036702475.1. Classification (NCBI taxonomy): domain Bacteria; kingdom Bacillati; phylum Cyanobacteriota; class Cyanophyceae; order Oscillatoriales; family Microcoleaceae; genus Microcoleus; species Microcoleus sp. D2_18a_B4. Next base: position 56 of record NZ_JAUBTL010000142.1, on the reverse strand, counting down.
AGCGTTTGTTAGCAAATGTTTGCATTTGTTGGAAAACTATACACTGTTAGTCAACC
>NZ_JAUBTL010000141.1:0-1752 GCF_036702475.1 Microcoleus sp. D2_18a_B4 | reverse complement strand
CTAGGGCGTCGGTTCAGTATTAGGAGTTGACAAAACAAACTGAAAATGATATGTGAATTGAAAAGCCTGTTAAATTCTGACAATCAGGAAGAAAGAAGAAATTTTATGCGTCCTCCCTCATGGCATCCTCCCATTGAACTGTCAGACTCAGAAGCGTTGATTATCAAACGCATCAAGAGAGCCAAGTTATTCACGTTTCTTCGACTGAACCGTTCATTCATATTTAATGATGAGTTTCAAGAAGAACTTGCTACAATTTTTAAAGACAGCACAGTGGGTCAGAGCCCAATTCCTCCTGCACAAATTGCCTTGGCAATTATTCTGCAAGCCTACTTAGGCATTTCTGATGATGAAGTAATTGAAGAAATGCTCATGGATCAACGTTGGCAGTTAGTTCTCGATTGTCTAAAGTGTGAAACTCCCCCTTTTAGCAAAGCCACTTTGGTGCGATTCAGAAAGGGCTTAATTAAAAAAGAACTAGACCAACGTTTAATTGACCGCACCGTACAAATTGCCAAACAAAAAGGTGGATTTGGCTCATCTCAACTCAAAGTGGCTTTAGATTCCTCACCTTTATGGGGAGCTGGTAAAGTCGAAGACACATATAATCTCTTGGGTCATGCTTTACGTAAGGCGGTGAGTATGATAGCTGCTGTGCAGGGGCGGGAGCCAGCAGAAATTGCCCTGGAAGCAGGTGCACCCATCCTTAATAGTTCCAGCTTAAAAACGGCCTTAGATATAAACTGGGATAATCCAGTAGAGCGTCAAAATGCACTCTTAATTATCCTAAGTAGCTTAGATTCTGTGGAAGAATGGATGCAAAGCCAGTCTGATTGTGATAAATTTGAAGTAGTTCAAGAGACTCTGGATGTTGCCCGAGTCATTGAATCCCAAAATGTGACTTTCGACTCACAAGCCGTTCCAAGTTTAAGTCAAGGGGTAGCCAAAAATCGTCGCATTTCTATTGAAGACCCAGATATGCGCCATGGGCGTAAAAGCCGCTCTAAAAAAATAGATGGATATAAACGCCACGTTCTTAAAGATTTAGAGAGTGGTGTAGTTTGCGCTGTGGCGCTGACACGCGCCAATACTCCAGAATCTGCTGCTACAATTGACCTAGAACGTGACTTGAAATTTCAAAACATTCACCTATCTGAGTTACATATCGATCGGGCTTATTTATCTAGTCACTGGGTGACACAAAGGAATGATAAATTACAGATATTTTGCAAGGCGTGGCCCGTCAAAAATTCTGGACGGTTTGATAAAAATTCTTTTTTCCTTGACTGGGATACGCATTTAATTAGCTGTCCCAATCAGGTAAGTATCCCATTTGAACCGGGGAAAACTGTTCATTTTCCTCAGAATGAATGTGCAATTTGCCCTCTGAGGTCTGGTTGCACGAATAGTAAAAGAGGACGGACTGTATCAATTCATCCTGATGAAGCCTTAATGCAAGAGTTGCGAGCACGTCAATCCACTGCTATTGGTCGCCAAGAATTGAGAAAACGTACTACAGTTGAACACTCTCTGGCTCATATTGGCCATTGGCAGGGGAATCGTGCTCGGTATCTTGGACTGCGGAAAAATCTCTTCGATTTACGGCGAGTCGCTGTTGTTCATAATCTTCATGTCATTGCTCGAATGGAGCAGGTTCGGCCAATTACACCAGGCATAGAGTCGAACTCATGCACTGGCTAATTTCATAAATTCCTTTTTTTGTCAACTCCTAATAATGAACCGACGCCCTAG
>NZ_JAUBTL010000140.1:0-1852 GCF_036702475.1 Microcoleus sp. D2_18a_B4 | reverse complement strand
TAGAATTTCGACGGTTGTAGCCAGCAGGTTCAGAGTCGCTTTACGAGCTGAGCGCTGCGGATTAGCTCGCAATTCCAGGCTCAGTTGTCCCGCAAGCGGTGCAGAGGCGATCGCCGTTTGTAGTCGCTCTATTTCTTTTGTACCATCAGCATTCTTGACTTGACGGTTGTGATAGGCGCGAATTAACAACTGAGAATTCTCAGGTCTTTGAGTCGCTAAAAAGTCAGAGATGTCGGCTTCGCGATCGGCTACCGTTAGTACAGTAATCGATTCTGGCATCACCTTCTGGGTCCCATCAAGAGCTGTTAACCAACGCTGGCTTTCTTTGTCTTTGGTTTCGGTGTGATTTCTGGAATGCTTCTTACCAATAGTCGCAGGATCTCGCGCCCATACTTGTTGGTGCAACACTCCTAATGGTACTCCTTGAGCCGAGCTACAAAATACTGAGTGAACTTTCAGGCCCCGACTGGTGGCACTATCGAGCGTGTCCCATTCCTTTCTTGCTCTTGTGGTGGGTGAAATTCAGTTCTGTGGTGTCCTGAATCGCCAGAACTATTGGGTGTACTTTGATTCGTTCTCAGGTACTTCTTTGGTGGGCACGGGCGATCGCCTCTGACGAGACTCGTGGAGATGACCAAAAGTCATAAGCCCCTTGAGTGGCTGCCCAATCCCCTGATGCTTGTGGCACCGTAGCATGGGGCTGTGAGGCTAAGTCGGAGACAATTCGCACCAGTCTTTTCTGGCGACGCCGATCGCCTAAACAAGCAAATTGTAGTTCTGCTACTGCCCATTCTGCCGTCATAGTTCCTCACTTGCCTCTGATACCGTAATTTGAGGCTTACTTGATTCGGTTCCTGGTTGTCAATCCTACTCCAAGGCAGCCAGCGCCCGGAGGTCGCTCCGGCTGAAGCCGGAGCGCCTTTGTTAAGAAAGATGTGAGTAAGCCATAGCCTTAAGAAGGGGGGGACATGAAGGGAGGGGAGTTGAATGGGTGGCCCGATGCGATCATCGAGGCGATCGCCCTCGACTGTGGCAGATATAAACAGGCGATCGCATAAGCAAGCATTTTCAATACACCTCATCATGACTGCCAATGTCTAGCAAGAGAATTTATTCATCTCCCAACTCTGGATTTTTAACAAAATCAAATACAATCCGACAGTCATATTCCACTGTACAAGCCCAAGAGCCAGCTAATTGACCTTTGAGTTTGTGTGTTTGCAGTGATGGTTCAAAAGAGTTTTCTGCCAAAACTCTCAAGACAGCTTCAACTTTGGACTGTAGTTCCGGGTGTTTGCGGATGAGGGCTTTGTAGGCACGTTTAAATGAGGGAGCAAAGGTGATAATTTTTCAACTGTTTAACTCCGCGATCGCTTCATCAACTGTACCTCGAAAGACGTTGCCAGATTGATAATCTTGCTTTCCTTGTGCGATATTAGCGGCAATTTCGGTGCGACGGCGATCGCTAAGTCTGCGGTGCATGATGACAAGCAGATTGGTTTGTTCGTCTACAGACAATGTTTCGATCGCGTCTAAGATGCTGTCAAATGTTAAAGTTTGCATGGTGAGTTAGATTGGGAGGCTCAGATGGCTCTGTCTTATTTTACTGAAGTTTAATTGAATTTGCTCAACGAGCTCGCATTCCTAACTGATTTAGCAATCGCCTTCTCCATTCCCAAAAAGCGATCGCCCCTGTCCATCGACAAGACCGAGATCCCTTTCCATATAGCCAAAAATAGCCAAAAAGCGATCGCACGTTTTGACTTATTCCAAAAGGGCGATCACCCTAATTGTCAAGTAGACATCATTTGAGATAAACTAATTCTGAAACTATTCCCTAAATATCGCCCCT
>NZ_JAUBTL010000139.1:0-2030 GCF_036702475.1 Microcoleus sp. D2_18a_B4 | reverse complement strand
TCTACCCATTCCCCCCCAGATGTCAAGCCGGATTTTGTTAAGAAAGATGTGAGTAAGGCATAGCTTCTTAAGGGGGGCTAGGGGGGATCAGTCTTATCTGAACCGTATTGCATTATGTCCTAATTATTCATCTCTCTCTTCTCTGACTCTGCGCCCTCTGCGCTCTCTGCGGTTTAATCGTTCATAAACAACCGTAAATATATAAAATAATACGGAGAATTAAAGTAGTGCTGCAAATAGAAAAGTTAAATAAGTCCTATGGCGAGCGTTCAGTCCTTCAAGATTTAACACTGCACATTCAAGCTGGAGAAATTTACGGTTTGCTCGGCCCAAACGGGGCGGGCAAAACTACAACTATCAATATTTTATGCAATTTGCTAAATGCCGACAGCGGCCAAGTTTCTATTAATGGCGAACCTGTTTCTGACTCTACAAAATCCTTAATCGGTGTAGCGCCTCAAGAAAATTTGCTTTACAAAAGCCTTAGCTGCGAAGAAAATCTCAATTTTTTTGCTCAAATTTACGGCTTAGAGCGCAAACAGCGGCGCTATCAAGTAAGACACTGTTTGAAAGCAGTTAATTTGACAGATAGAGCTACAAGCCCGGTGGAAACTTTGAGCGGAGGAATGCAGCGCCGTTTGAATATTGCGGTGGCTTTGGTACACCAGCCTAAATTAGTAATTTTAGACGAACCGACAACGGGTTTAGATATTGAGGCTCGCTATGAAATTTGGGAGTTAATTCAGCGATTGCAATCGCAAGGAATTACAATTTTGCTAACAACTCACTTGTTGGATGAAGCTGAGCGGCTGTGTCAGAGAATTGGGATTTTAAAGAATGGCAGTATTGTGGCTGAGGGCAGTTTGGAGGAGTTGCGAAAACTGATTCCTGCTCAAGAAATTATCGTGGTAAAAACCGACGAAGAAGCTGAAGTCATCGCCCGCGCTAAACAATACAGTTTCATCCCCCGCCGCTACGGTAGCGATTTAGCTTTTTGGCTGCCGGAACGTTTAGAATTAAAAGAAATTATTTTGCTGTTCGACGGGATTTCTATTGATTCAATCGCTCGGTATCCGGTGCGATTAGAGCATATTTATGTAGAAGTAACTAAACAAACTGTATCCTAATCTGCGTCCATCTGCGTATATCCGCCACCATCTGCGGTCAAAAATTCCAGAGTAATTAACAAGGGCGATTTCTAGATTGTAAAAATATCGTCAACCTTAATGCTGTCTGGCAAACAGGGCAAATAAAATACTGTTAAAAAATATACCCTTATACCCACAGCCTCTCTTGGATATCTAAATTATGTCCTCATGGCAAAGATCCGACTTTTCCGACTTTAAGATCCGACTTTTCCGACTTTACAGAGGCAGGGGCCCGAAGCAAAGATAGAGATAGGGAAAGCCAACCCACGATGTCTAAACAAGCTAACAATTTTACCGCCCGATTGATTGGAGCAGTAAAACTAATAAATTCTTCAGTCCTCATAGCGAGAATTTAAGCTTTGACGCGGGGGTTTCAACAAGAGCCAGACTTAAATGTAAACGATATATCTATAGGATTTCAGCAATTATGAGCGACCAATACATCGAATACATCGGCATCCTCGGAAACACCGTCACCGACGAAAACACCGCCACCGACGAAAACACCGTCACCGACGAAAACACCGGCACCATCGGAAACACCGGCACCGACGAAAACACCGCCACCATCGAAAACACCGCCACCATCGGAAACACCGCCACCATCGAAAACACCGCCACCATCGAAAACACCGACACCATCGGAAACACCGCCACCATCGGAAACACCGACGCCAATCCAACATCGGCAGGAACGGGCACTGGGGATCCGACCACTTGGGGGCTGCCAACTGATGAGCAGCCCACTGATGAGCAGCCCACTGATGAGCCGCCCACTGATGAGCAGCCCACTGATGAGCAGCCCACTGATGAGCAGCCCACTGATGAGCAGCCCACTGATGAGCCGCCCACTGATGAGCAGCCCACTGATGAGCAGCCCAC
>NZ_JAUBTL010000138.1:0-2226 GCF_036702475.1 Microcoleus sp. D2_18a_B4 | reverse complement strand
AGGTGTGAACTTAAACGCTTAGAGATAACGATTACTCGCTTTGAGTGGTCTGGAGTAGCTGCAATACCTCGGATTACGCCGAAATACTACGGATTGGTGCTACTCTGTCAGAGGCAAAATTTTTCGGTGCTGGGGATCTCGCGACCGATCGTTGGCAACTTTTCGACCCGGAGACCCGTATTTTGATAAACTGGATACAGCACAGCAGTCAGGAGAACAGACTTAGCCATGACCCAATCCCAAAAACCCATCGTTATTGCTCCATCCATATTATCAGCCGATTTTAGCCGTCTTGGAGAAGAGATTCAGGCTGTCGATCGAGCTGGGGCTGACTGGATTCACGTAGATGTGATGGACGGTCGCTTTGTTCCTAATATTACTATCGGGCCGCTGATTGTTGAGGCAATTCGCCCTGTTACTACCAAGGTGATCGATGTCCACTTAATGATTGTGGAGCCGGAGAAGTACGTCGAGGACTTCGCTAAGGCTGGTGCTGACATTATTTCGGTTCACGCCGAACACAATGCTTCGCCTCACTTGCACCGCACCCTCGGCCAAATTCGGGAATTGGGCAAAATGGCTGGTGTGGTTCTGAATCCTTCGACACCGCTGGAGTTGATCGAGTACGTGCTGGAACTGTGCGATTTGGTGCTGATTATGAGCGTCAATCCCGGTTTTGGCGGTCAAAGTTTTATCCCGGCTGTTTTGCCGAAAATTCGCCAGTTGCGTAAAATGTGCGACGACAAGGGCCTCGATCCTTGGATTGAGGTAGATGGCGGTTTGAAGGGGAACAATACTTGGCAGGTTCTGGAAGCGGGCGCAAATGCGATCGTCGCTGGTTCTGCTGTGTTTAAGGCGAATGATTACGCAGCGGCGATCGAGGGTATCCGCCACAGCAAGCGCCCGACTCCTGAGTTGGCTGCGGTTTAATCAAAGATTTTTCCAGTTTTTCTGGTTTTTCTCGTTCCCAGCCAAAGCAGGCTGGGAACGCATTTTTAGACTCGGTTTCTAAGACTCAGGAATTACTTATTTCGAGACAGAGGCGAGAATGCTTTCCATCTCAGAAAGCTCGACCGCCCCGGAGAAAGTTTGACCGTTCATAATAAAGAAGGGAGTGCCTTGAATGCCCAGTTGTTGAGCGAGTTGCACGTCTTTCTCAATGGCGGCTTCGGCGGCGGGGCTGTTGCGATCGGTGTTGAATTTATCTAATTTTAGATTGAGCTTTTGGGCGATCGATGCGTACAATGGTTCGCCTAACTGTTTCTGCCCTTCAAACAAAGCGCTGTAATATTCCCAGAATTTGCCCTGCTGTTGGGCAGCCCAAGCTGCTTTAGCTGCTGGCAGCGCTTGAGGGTGAATAGAAGTCAAGGGTAAATGCTTGTAAGCTAAAGTAACTTTGGCCTGGTGTTTTGCCATAAACTGCTTGACAGTATCGTGAGCGCGCGCGCAAAAGGGACATTCAAAGTCAGAGAATTCTAAAAGTACAATCTGCTGCGAAGCTGAACCCGTGGTGGGAGAATTCCCGATCGAAGATTTGGGATTAGTTTTCATCTCCTGCAAAAATGATTCCTGCGCTGCTTTGAGAGACTGCTGCTGCTGTTGCTGGTACCCTTGTACCGACTCTAAAATTGCTTGCGGGTTTTCGCGGATCACCTGCAAGACTTGCTCTTTGAACTTGGGATCGACTGAATTGCCAGCCGCTGACTGCGCGGGGGAACAACCGATAAATACCAGGCAACCTGCCAGGAGTACAGCCAAGCAGAAGGCTTGCTGGCTGCGGAGTTTTCGCCAAATAGTGGATAAGTTCATCTTTTTTTTCTGATTCACGACAACACTTAATCCTACATTTAATTTTGCGGAGTGTCAGGTATACCGCTGTTGACTGCTGTGCAGTTATTTTTATCTATGACCAATATTTATTCAGTGGCAATCGGTAATTGGTAGTCGGTAATTGGCAAGGGGTGTTAATCACCCGAACACCGACTAACCTAATAATTAATATTTAAATTATTGGAATTTATTATAATATAATTTCGCATCCAACGACTCCAATAAAAAAGGTTTGTAGTGAGGGCTTTAGTCCCGATCATATTCTGAGGACTCAAGTCTTAACTACAAACGCGGTCATGGTTATTTTACAGGACGAGATGTGACATCACTCCGACCTGAAGGTACGGAGCTTCTAAGAATCACTTCTTAGATTTCCTAGTTGTTCCCTTGCGGGTT
>NZ_JAUBTL010000137.1:0-2362 GCF_036702475.1 Microcoleus sp. D2_18a_B4 | reverse complement strand
TGTTGCCGGGTAAGGTTCGAGCGTCACCGCTCTCCCCTCCCCTAAGAACCGGACGTGAGGCTTTCGCACTCATCCGGCTCAAGCCTTATTTCAAGCTCGGAAAACTTGGGTTTTGAGTGTTCCTGATTATGGCACGTTTTGTGCAAGTGCCGAAGGTTTTCGATGTCGTCTCGTCCGCCTTGAGAAACAGGGATTATGTGATGGGTGTCTATTTCCTCTCCATTGAATAGAGGTTCGCCACAAGTTGGACATTTCCAGTTCTGGTTTTGAGCGATTTTATAATTCCGAGAATTTTTAACCCAGTAGCTCTTACCGTATTTTTGGTGGCGATTATCCCAATACTCCTTTAGAGAGGAGTCATCCGGTGACGCTTCCCCCTTGACCTTTACATGGCGTTCAATGGGTGTGTATGCTATCGGGTAGAGGATTAAATATTTCTCTTTCCCTCGGCGGTCGCTAGTTGTTGTAGCGAATGTCCATGTATTGCCATTTATGGTCTTGAAGTAGCGTTTCCGAACCCATTTTGCGCTTTTCTGTGGGTGTCTACGCTTTGCCCATTGCCATAGGTATTGCCATACCCGGCATGAGATATATCCAAAGGTTTCCTTGCTAACTTGTCCTTTGTAATAGTTAGCAAAACCTCGAAGAATTGGATTGAGTTTTCTGATGACCCCCTCTTGTTCTACTCCGTTCATTGCCTTTATTTCTTTCCCGATTCGTTTACAAAAGTCTAAGACTTTCTTCTTCGATGGTTTGACTAGCAATTTGCCATTGTAATGGCGGTGGTTGTATCCAAGGAAATCAAAACCTTCATCCATTGACGTAATTAGCGTCTTTTCCTCGCTTAATTCGAGTCCTCTTTCTGATAACCATTGTTGAATCTGGATTTGGGCTTTTTCAAGACTTCCTTTGTCTTTGGCTGTGACAATAAAATCATCAGCATATCTGACCACGCCAAGTTTTGGGTTGGTGGATTTTATGTAATTTTCTAATCCATGCAATCCTATATTGGCAAGTAGGGGTGAAATAACCCCACCTTGTGGCGTACCCATCTCTGTTGGATTTAATTTTCCTTCAAAGAAGAATCCAGCTTTTAACCATCCTTGGATAAGACTTCTTTTGGGGAAGTTACTAATCTGGTTCAGGATAGATTCATGAGCAATGTTATCGAAAAATCCTCGAATGTCCGCTTCTAGTACCCATTTGTCATTACTTCCGTATCGTTTAGGCAGAACTCTATTGACGTTCTGTACAATGGCATCCTGACAACTTCTACCAGGTCTAAAGCCATAGGAATTTGGCTCAAACACGGCTTCCCATTCGGGTTCTAGTGAATTCTTAATTATTGCCTGTTCGATTCTGTCGCGCACGGTTGGGATTCCAAGCGGTCGTTTCTTTCCATTAGGTTTTGGTATCTCCACCCTTCTGGTTGGTTGGAGATTTCCCCCCTTCCAAGTATTTACCAGAGTCACCCTTTGCGCTGGGGTATTGATAATTTCTTTGTCAATTCCTGCCGTTGCTTTGCCTTTATTGGTCTGGGTGATACGCCGAACAGATAGTAATAAGTTTGCGTAGCTTCGTTGCATTAACTTCTGTAGACTCCTAAGAGTTTTGAAGTTACCAAGTTTTCGAGCACGAAAGATTCTTTGTCGTAGATTCCTAACAAGTTTGTTGACCTTTTGCCATTCAATATGGCTCCAGTCTTCTAGCTGTTTCTTCAGTCCGTTTGTTGACATTACTGCCCCCATCTAACTTGTCCTCAGATTTGGTTTCTTTGACATTTTGTCTTTTCGTATAAGACCCAGATGAAGTCTGCTATTCCTTTCGGTCAGAGGCAAATCTTGAACCTCTATCTAGTTCATTACAAACTAGCGTTTGCTTTTTCATCCATCCTCTACCCTCCAGAGATTTCGGTCTTCGTTACCTTAGACTTACTAGAAGTTTTCGACCTCTTCTAGACTCTGTAGGGTTTACCTTGTTGTATCGTTTAGTTGTCTGTTCTTCCTTAGATGCTGTCTATTCTGCGGCGGGAATTGTATTCACACGATTTAATAACGATTAAATATTAAATCTACCCGCTTACCTTTTTGGTTAGAGCCTATCAGCCCTATTTGGCTCCCTTCGTTATGACGCAGTTTAAATGACAGTTCACGAGTGTTCATCATAGAAAAACTCCCTCTTGCTCCTTACCGGATTAGGCTTCTAGTAAGGGTTACTTCCGTGGTCTGCACTCCGCCTGTTTCATTACTTACTTAGGCGTGACCGAACTCTATAAGAGTCTTTTACGTGAGGGTAGAGGGTGTGAATCCCCTAGAGGAGTAGGCTCCTCAAACTAAACAACCTTTTCAAGTCGCGCTAACCG
>NZ_JAUBTL010000136.1:0-2422 GCF_036702475.1 Microcoleus sp. D2_18a_B4 | reverse complement strand
GGCATCTTTGCAGCCCGATGAAGGGTGTCGGGTAAGGTTCAAGCGTCGCCACTCTCCCCTCCCCTAAGAACCGTGCATGAGACTTTCGCACTCACACGGCTCAAGCCTTACTTCAAGCTAGTTGACTTGGGTTTTGAATGTACCTGTTTGTGACACGGTGAGTGTAAGTGCTGAAGATTACTTATGTCGTTTAAGCCGCCTTTAGCAACAGGTACTATGTGATGGGTTTCGAGTTCCTCACCGTTGAGTAGTGGTTGACCACAGATTGGACATTTCCATTTTTGATTTTGTGCTATGAGATAGTTTTTGCTACCTTTTGCCCAGTAGGATTTGCCTAATTTTTGGTTTCTTTTGTCCCAATACTCTTTAAGTGTTTGGTCGTCGGGACTTGCTCCTCCATTAACCTTTACATGGCGTTCAATAGGTGTTGATGCTATAGAATAAAGGCAGTAGTTAAACTTCTGGTCTTTATTTTCACGTTCGCCTAATTCACAGGCGAATACCCATTTATTACCATTTATGGTTTTGAAGTATTTGTCTTTAACCCAATTTGTGCCTTTGTTGGGGTGTCTACGCTTTGCCCAACGCCAAAGGTATTGCCATACCCTGTGAGAGATATAGTTGAAGGTTACTTTGCTAACTCCTCCTTTGTAGTAGTTAGCAAAACCTCGGAGAATTGGATTTAGTTTGCTGATTACATCTTCCTGTTTTGAGCCATTTAAAGCTTTTATCTCATCCCCTATCCGTTTACAAAAATCTAGGACTTTCTTCCTGGAGGGTCTGGTTAATAGCTTGCCATTATAATGGCGGTGGTTAAAACCTAAGAAATCAAAGCCTTTTTCCATTGACGTTATTAATGTCTTCTCCGCGCTTAGTTCAAGCCCTCTTTCTAACAACCATTGCTGAATCTGGATTTGAACATTTTCAAGACTTTCTTTATCTCTAGCTGTGACGATGAAGTCATCAGCATATCTGATTACCCCAAATTGTACAGTTTGAGTTCCCTTTCTCTTCGCATAATGAGGAAGTATGGACTTGATCATTTGCTCTAATCCGTGGAGTCCAATATTGGCTAATAAGGGTGAGATAACACCGCCTTGTGGAGTTCCTGTTTCCGTTGGATTGTATTTACCATTGGAAACGAATCCAGCTTTTAACCATCCTTTAATTAGTTCTCTGTTAGGAAAGTTACTAATCATGGAGAGGATAGATTCATGGGCAATATTATCGAAGAATCCTCGAATGTCGGCTTCTAGAACCCAAGTGTCTTTACCACCTTTCAACCTAATAAAGTTTTGGGCGATAGCATCTTGACAACTTCTACCAGGTCTAAATCCATAGGAATTGGCTTCAAACACGGATTCCCATTCGGGTTCTAGTGAATTCTTAATTATTGCTTGTTCGATTCTGTCGCGCACGGTTGGGATTCCGAGCGGTCGTTTCTTTCCATTGGGCTTTGGTATCTCCACCCGTTTGGTTGGCTTGAGGTTTCCCCCCTTCCAATTATTTACCAGGTTCACTCGTTGCGCTGGGGTGTTGATAATCTCATTATCAATTCCTGCCGTTGCTTTACCTTTGTTGGTCTGAGTGATACGTCGAACAGATAGTAATAAGTTTGCGTAGCTTCGTTGCATTAACTTCTGAAGATTCCGAAGAGTCCTGAAGTTACCAAGTTTTCTAGCACGAAAAATTCTTTGTCGTAGATTCTTAACAAGCTTGTGGGCTTTACGCCATTGAATGTGGCTCCAGTCCTCTAGTTGTCTCCTTGTTCCGTTTGTTGATATTGCTATCACCATCTAACTTGTCCTCGGATTAAGTTTCGATAACATTTAGTTTTTCGTATAAGACCCAGATCAAGTCGGCTTTCCTTTCGGTCAGAGGCAAATTTGGAACCCCTATCTAACTCATTACAAGTTAGCATTTGCTTTTTCATCCATCCTCTACCCTCCAGAGAATTCAGTCGTTGTTACCTCGGACTTACTAGAAGTATTCGACCACTTCTAGACTCTGTAGGGTTTACCCTGTTGTGCCGTTTAGTTGTCTGTTATTCCTTAGATGCTGTCTATTCTGCGATAGGGATTTTATTCACACGATTTGGCGATTGCACAACGCCGAATCTACCTATTTACCTTTTGGTCGGAGCCTATCAGCCTTATTTGGCTCCTTGGAAAATAACGCAGTTTAATCAACAGTTCACTGATGTTCATCATAGAATAACTCCCTCTTGCTCTATAACCAACTTAGGCTGTCAGTTACGGCTACTTTCGGGGTCTGCATTCCGCTTGTTTCGTTGCCTACTTGAGCGTGACCGGACTCATTATTGAGCCTTTTCCGTGAGGGTAAGGGGTGTGAAACCCTTAGAGGAGTGGGCTCCTCGGACTAAACGACCAGTTCAGGTCGCGCGTGCAAAATTTCCTTCGCG
>NZ_JAUBTL010000135.1:2278-2424 GCF_036702475.1 Microcoleus sp. D2_18a_B4 | reverse complement strand
TAGTCATTAGTCATTAGTCATTAGTCATTAGTCATTAGTCATTAGTCATTAGTCATTAGTCATTAGTCAACAGTCATCAGCCAACAGTCAACAGTCATCAGTCAACAGTCATCAGTCAACAGTCAACAGTCATCAGTCAACAGTCA
>NZ_JAUBTL010000135.1:0-2178 GCF_036702475.1 Microcoleus sp. D2_18a_B4 | reverse complement strand
TCAGTCAACAGTCATCAGTCAACAGTCAACAGTCAACAGTCAACAGCCAACAGCCAACAGTCATCAGTCAACAGTCATCAGTCAACAGTCAACAGTCATCAGTCAACAGTCATCAGTCAACAGTCATCAGTCAACAGTCAACAGTCAACAGTCAACAGCCAACAGCCAACAGTCATCAGTCAACAGTCAACAGTCAACAGTCAACAGTCAACAGTCAACAGTCATCAGTCAACAGTTCACAAATTATGAATTTTGGCGACAAATCCCGAATACGGAGGTGTAGCCGTGCAGAAATGTGCTACCGCCGACGGGGCCGATTTCGCCGTTGCAGAAAAAGCCACTCAGAGGGATGTTTTTGAGGTATCGGCCAAACAGTCTGGAGTCAAAGTTCGACTCGCCGTAAAGCCCTTCGCCGCGCCCCAGACAAGAGAACATCAAGGCCCCGGCGCTGGATGTACCACTGTACTCGGCGGCCCGCTGATAGCGATCGAGCAGCATTTCTAGGTCTTCTGCGGAGGTGCGCGCGTCCCGCAGGTGAAATTGGATGCGCTGTCCGGGACGGACTCGATCGCCGATCGCAATTGCTCCCACTTTCGGATCTACTCCCAATAGATTGCGGATTAAAAAATCTCCCGGCTCTAATGTCAGCTTGAATTCATCGCTGACTAAGCCTACAAATAACGAGTGCTGGGCTAATTCTCGGTCTTCTTCGCTCAAAGTTTGAACTAACTCTCGCAACGCCTCTAAGGGCGATCGCTCGATGCCCGCGCTGCCCGTATCGTCGGTTTGTTCTTCGAGTTTGAGCAAAATATTGCGCTCTCCTTCCGTCACCCGATAAGGATGCCCGATCGGCCTGCAGCCTTGAGCTACGATCGTTTCCAAAACTATATTGCCGCTCAAAGCTACCCCAACCGTCCCTTCTCGGTAAAGGTGATAGTCGCAAAACAGCGCCGCGCCCCTGCCCGCACCGTCCCCCCCAGCGAGTCCCCCTACCTTCGCCGCGCCCGGATAGGCATAATCTAGCCCTTGCAGCAAATCGTTAATTTTTGCTGAAAAGGGGTCGGCCAAGATGATGAACTGCGGTTCTTCCTGGGCCGGCACGCCCAAGAGATCCACCCAAGTATCCGGGGGACTATCTAAGTCCGGCAGTTCTTCTGCACCGACGTGAAAAGTTCTGACATTCACTCCCGGCAAGCGCGCCAGACTCAGGCTGACTGCCGGAGATCCCTCGACTTCTTCGGTGAGGCCGCCCCGGTTCGTGCCGATGACTCCTCCCCCGCCACAGCCCAGGATCGCGGGTACTGGCAGCAGTTCTCGGAGTAAAGGCATCAGCCGAGAATACTCGCTGGCAAAGGCAGACGAAATAAATATCAGCGCTAAATCGGCCTGGCCTTCTAGGTTGCGATCGGCTTGTTCTATAACTTCTTTGAGGGCGGATTCCAAAGAGGGACGGGTTGATAAAGCGCTGACCCACTGCATTTGGTTTTGGGTGTACATAAGGCAAACTTCTCTATAAAACTATCTCTATACATTAGGCTAACTGGAACTGGCCGCTGGGGGGACGCTATTCTTGGGCGATCGATTCTCCATCGATCGCCGTTCTTGTGTTAACATAAGTTAACATGAGTGTCCCATTAATCTGTTAACTGTTAAATGCCGTGTTTAGCTAAATCTTAAAAGATAAAGCTCAATACAGTTTGACACACCAACCTCGTGTAATGTTTTCATCAAAAGTAAGGTTGGCTCGACCTACATTGATGCCTGTGGACTAGAATCCGCCTACGGGCTAGTAAAGCAGGGAGTAGAGACGGCTAATGCGCTCATACTTATGGATGGTTTCTCTCTGGGCTGCTGCAACAGTCGCGCCTCTCAAGCTATTATTAGCTGGGGTCGCCAGACCGCAACAGCACATCCAACCCAAACTAACATCCAAAAAGAAAACCTTTCTTACTTAATAAGGTCAACGAGCCAGGTCTAAAGACACGCTCGCTTCGAGCCTTTGACTTAAACCACAGTTGACCAGCCTCAGACTTTAGAGGTCTACGTTTTTTGAGTTATGACACCAAGCGGCTGCTTAGCTAGTCCCTTGCTCTGTCGTTAACGGTTAGCGCGACTTGAAAAGGTTGTTTAGTTTGAGGAGCCTACTCCTCTAGGGGATTCACACCCTCTACCCTCACG
>NZ_JAUBTL010000134.1:0-2467 GCF_036702475.1 Microcoleus sp. D2_18a_B4 | reverse complement strand
GAGTGCGATTCGTTTAACCCAAATGGGTAGCAATACTCAGGGAAGGTTAGCCTAACCAACTGGTTAGTATAACTGAATACACATCTAGGTGCAGGATTCACAAGTCCCTAGTCCTAGTCCGCAAGTGCAGCGGTAAAAGCATATCCCCTATTTTGTTGGGTAGCAACCAATAGGGTAAAGCGGGGATAAAAGACAAGAACTACTGGTAGCCGAAACTGGTAACTGTCAAGCACGAGTTCATGTGTAGCGAAAGCAAAGATGTGTCTGAACCATCGTAATTTTCAGATGGTCAAATGGCTAAATCAAGAATAAACCCGTTGAAAAAACACGGTAAAGACTGATTAAGACCAAGCCAAAAGGCAAGGATAGGGCATAGGCAATTTCACACTTGACCTATAAGCACCGCCCATAAACCCGGTGGATAGCATCGCACTAAAAACTCAAACAATGTGTATTTGGAACGAAGTAACTCTTATATATTTCTGGAATCATGTCGATTATCCAGTAAGTAGCTAACGAACAATATATGAGAGAGGGATTGTATCAGAAGCCAATGCTCTGTTGTAATGACAGAGATATGCAGACAGGTACACGGTAACTTCAAGGATAGGAACTTAGTAGCAATGAATAAGTCTAAAACGCGGGACAACCCGACGGTGGAATGGAATCAAATCAATTGGCGAAAAGCCGAAAGATTGACATTTAAGTTGCAAAGACGTATCTATCGAGCAAGTGAGCGTGGCGATGTTAAAGCAGTTCGGAAGCTTCAAAAGACCTTGATTAATTCATGGTCTAATAAGGTTCTAGCGGTACGACGGGTAACACAAGACAATACTGGCAAGCGTACAGCAGGTGTGGATGGCATAAAATTGTTAACCCCAAAGCAACGATTAAAGCTAGTAAGTCAACTCAAAATAACTGGTAAATCTCAACCGACTCGTCGGGTAATGATACCAAAACCAGGAACTAATGAGTCAAGACCATTAGGAATACCTACAATGTACGACCGCGCCTTACAAGCAGTTGTGAAAGCAGCACTTGAGCCAGAATGGGAGGCAAAATTTGAGCCAAACTCATACGGTTTTAGACCCGGTAGGTCATGTCACGATGCGATTGGAGCTATCTTTGACAGTATCAGATACAAAGCAAAATATGTGCTAGATGCTGATATTGCCAAATGCTTTGACCGCATTAATCACAAAGCATTACTTGACAAAATCAATACCTATCCAGGACTCCGAACACAAATTAAGTCCTGGCTTAAAAGTGGGGTATTAGACCAAGGTGAAATCTTCCCGACCAAAGAAGGCACACCACAAGGTGGGGTCATCTCTCCACTTTTGGCTAACATTGCCTTACATGGAATGGAAGAACGGGTCAAACAATATGCGGAAACGCTAACAAAAGGATACTACGGAATCAGTAAAAAAGATAAACGAGGTTCCTTAAGTTTAATCCGGTACGCCGATGATTTTGTGATTATTCACAAAGACATTGAAGTAATACTAGCCTGTCAGAAAATAATTGCAGAATGGTTAAGTGATGTTGGCTTAGAATTGAAGCCAAGTAAAACAAAATTAACCCACACCCTCAACGAATATAATGGAAATGTTGGGTTTGAGTTCTTAGGATTCCATGTACAACAACACAAGGTAGGCAACTATCGAAGTGCTAAAAATACAGTAGGAATACCGCTAGGTTTTACAACATTAATCACCCCGTCTAAGCCCAAAGTCAAAGCCCATCTAGCTAAAATTGCAGAAGTGATAGACACCCATAACACCGCCCCCCAAGTCGCTTTAATTAGTCGGCTGAATCCAATAATCAGGGGATGGTCAAACTATTACTCAACAGTAGTAAGTAAAGATACCTTTAACAAGGTAGACAGTCTTACCTATGACAAGCTAAGAGCATGGGCGAGAAGACGGGGAAAAGGTAGCATCAATAAAGACAAATACTGGCGAACAGTAGGCGACAGAAATTGGTGTTTCAGCACAGAAGAAGGTTTAGAATTAATCCAACACAAAGCAAAGCCTATTGTAAGGCACGTCAAAGTGAAGGGTAACGCAACGCCTTACGATGGTGACTGGATTTACTGGAGCAAGAGACGCGGAGAATACCCGGAAACACCAAAAAGAGTGGCAACACTGCTTAAGACACAAAAAGGTAAATGTACCCACTGTGGTCTGTATTTCACACCTACAGACATTGTAGAAGTTGACCATATCCAACCTCGCTCATTAGGCGGTAAGGATGAGTACAAAAACCTCCAACTTCTACATAAACACTGCCACGACACAAAAACGGAAAATGACGGTTCCCTTGATAAGGACTATTGTAACAATCCGTTTTGAATTGTGTCCATAAAAAGGATGAAGATATCAAGGAGCGGAATGATGCGAAAGCATCACGTTCCGTTCTGAACGAGAGGTAGGGGTAGAAATGCCCCTATCGACTCTAACAAAGC
>NZ_JAUBTL010000133.1:0-2477 GCF_036702475.1 Microcoleus sp. D2_18a_B4 | reverse complement strand
ATGCCATTTGCTCATCTTACAGCGTTTGTTAGCAAATGTTTGCATTTGTTGGAAAACTATACACTGTTAGTCAACCCCCCGACAAACTGGTGACGCGAGCAGGAGGCGACCAACTGCAGCCATTACTGGTGGCGGATACACTGCTGGCTAACAAGGGCTATGATCCAGATCAGCGCGTGATTGACCGCCTCAATGCCGAGGGGAAGACCACCGTCATTTCACCTCGCCGCAATTGCAAGACCCTGCAAACTTACGATGCTGAATTTTACAAAGCCCGTCATTTGATTAAGAACTTTTTCCCCAAGCTCAAGCAGTATCAGGGAATCGCGACGCGCTATCACCCTAGGGCGGTGAACTTTCCGGCGTGCGATTCTTCTGGTTGCTGCCGTCATCGGGTTGAATTGATGACACCCCTAAATTAACTTGACAGCGCCGTAAACTAATATGCCTAACCTCTTGAGCACCTTCTTTTCTAGTAATTTCATTCCTCACGGGCATTGTTACCTCTGGAAACCGGGGTTAGTCTGGCTCCACTTAACCTCAGATGCCTTGACTACCCTCGCTTATTACTCGGTGGCGGTTGCCATTGTTTACTTTACGAAGGGGCGTAAGGATCTGCCTGCCCACACGGTGATGCTGCTGGTTGGTTTCTTTTTTATCTTTGCCTTATGTGGCACGACGCACCTGATGGGAATAGTGACACTTTGGCACCCCATTTATTGGGTTTCAGGAGTGATCAAAGCTGTCACTGGTGTTTGGTCTTTCTATACGTTCACCTTTTTACTGATTCCCTTAATTCCAGTGGCGCTCGATGCGCCAAGTCCAGCCCAACTCGCCCTTACAAACCAGGAACTAGAAGAGAGTCGCCACCGTATCCAGGTGATTAATGTGGAGCTAGAGCAACGGGTGCAGGAACGCACTGCCCAACTGGAAGCGTCTAATCGCACCAAAGACGAATTATTGATGCGTGAACAAATAATTCGGGCAGACGCAGAGGCCGCCAACCGTGCCAAGGATGAGTTTCTCTCGATTCTTTCTCATGAACTCAGAACTCCTCTCAACGCGATCTTAGGGTGGTCAACGATGTTAAGGCAGAAAAACCTGAGTGAGGATAAGGTGGCGCGGGCTTTGGAGACGATCGAGCGAAACGCGAAGTCTCAAGCCCAGCTCATCGAAGACATCCTCGATGTTTCTCGCATCATCACAGGTAAACTGCGCCTCCAAGTCCGCCCTGTCAACCTCGTGCCGGTGATTGAATCGGCCATTGAGTCTGTAAACTTGGCGGCTGAGGCAAAGTCAATTCGCCTGCAAAGCCGGATCGATTCTGAAGTTGGCCCGCTCTTGGGTGATGCCGATAGGTTGCAGCAAGTTGTGTGGAATCTACTTTCTAACGCCCTCAAATTTACGCCTAAAGACGGGCGAGTCGAGATTCGTTTGCAGCGGGTTAATTCCCATGTGGAAATTACTGTCAGCGACACTGGGGCAGGCATCAGCTCGGAATTTCTACCGTTTGTCTTCGATCGCTTCAGCCAGCACGACAGCACGACCACTCGCAGTTATGGGGGGTTGGGTTTAGGGTTAGCCATTGTGCGTCAATTAGTTGAATTACATGGCGGGACTGTAACGGTAGTGAGTCCAGGGATAGGACAGGGGACGACCTTTACAGTCAAACTTCCTGTGATGATTATCCATCTACCACCCAGCGCTCCAGAGCCATTAAACTCGATCGTCAAGGCGAATGGGAGGTTTCAGGTCTCATCGACCCTTGAAGGCTTACAAATCTTAGTGGTAGAGGACGAGGCTGACGCGCTAGAGTTGCTGAGCACGATTCTCGAAAAGTATGGTGCTGATGTCATGGCTGTTGCTTCGGTAAAGGACGCCTTGACCATTATCGAAACCGCAAGCGATCGCAGCCCGGATGTTTTAGTGAGCGATATTGGGATGCCGGATGAGGATGGCTACTCCCTGATCCGCAAGTTGCGTCAACTTGAAGCGCAGCGGGGCGGTAGGCTACCCGCGATCGCGCTGACGGCTTATGCCCGGAATGACGATCGTCAGCAGGCACTATTAGCAGGTTTTCAGATACATTTGACCAAACCCGTAGATGCTGCTGAGTTAGTGGCGGTGGTTGCCAGCCTCACCGGACGTATAAGCAGATTCTAACCCAGGTGTTCAAGAACAAATGTTGCGTTTGAGATTGACACTCTCGATCGCACTATCTCTTAACCCTGACCACGTAATATGCGATCGATTATTCAGCAAGCCCTAATTATTAGTTGGAGGCTAAAAACACAAACAAGGGTAATTATTGTATCACTGTTTAACTGCACAACAGCTTATCCAACCCATCCTTATATTTGGGTTGATTTATCCTTGATTACAAATATTTCCAAATCCTAATTTATCGAAAAATTGGGTTGAAAACCCCGTCCTTGTAGGACGGCTTTATATTTACCAGAGACACATTCACCACTAAA
>NZ_JAUBTL010000132.1:0-2543 GCF_036702475.1 Microcoleus sp. D2_18a_B4 | reverse complement strand
TCTGATTTTTCGCTCATCTGACTACATTATCATATTTCTCGGCGATCGCTCTCACTATTTTTTACCTGAATCCTTACCAATTACTTTACATCTTGCAGGAAAATTTGCAAGCGAATACACCAACTAATCCCACAATGGATGATGAAGATCAGGAGTTAGTTATGGCGATCGTACCCCTTTTTCAACAAAAGTTACAAGAAGCACGAGAACAAGGTCTTGTACAAGGTATTGTACAAGGTCTTGAGCAAGGAAGAGAACAAGGAATTGAACAAGGAAGAGAACAAGGACAGCGGTTGATTTTAGAGAGTTTCTTGCAGGTCAGATTTGGGGAGTTAGACCCCCTAACTCTCACTTTTGTGCGCCCGGTATCGGCTCTACCTACTGCCGAGTTTACTATGTTGTTAGTCCAATTATCTATGCTGCCGATCGCCCAAACCGATCGCCAACAAGTCCAAACTTTGCTAGCAGAAAGTGTTTTGAACAACCGTTTCAGTAAATCAGGACAATCAGAAGAACTCCCGGTTACTCTCATCCCCAATTTGCTCGGTTTATCCCCAGAGAATTTATCATTATTGTTGTCAGAATTGCCTAAATTATCCCTGGAAAATCTGATAGCTAGATTGGCAGATCGATCGACTTAAAAACTAACAAGGTGGCGATAACCTCTGCTTTTGAAACAAGTCGGGGTTCTGGGTGTATAATCAGAGACTGTGGTAATTTGTCATTTGCCGATGAAGTTGCGATCGTTCTTTTCTTTCCTCATTGCTGGCGTCTTGGCACTCTTAGGCTTGAGTGCCGGTGGTTTTTACTGGCTGACAACTCACACTCCCCTGAATTTGCTCGCCGGCGGGCCGACAACTACTCCGGCTGCGGCTGTGTTTGTCTCGAAACAAGCACCTTTGTTAGCATCAATGTTGGTAAATCCCGATCGCCTCGAAGCATTGCGGCAAGTTTTTGCCACTCCCGAAGAAAGAAGTCGATCGCACGCAGAATTTGAGCAAATCAAAAAAAGTTTCCTCGCCAATACAGGTCTGGATTACAGTCGAGATATCCAACCTTGGATAGGTGACGAAATTACCCTCGCCGTCACAACCCCTGATTTCGATGGCGACAGCAGCAACGGCAAACAAGCCGGGTTTTTGCTGGCTGTTTCCTCCCAAAAGGTCGATCGCAGCCAAAAATTTCTTGACTCCTACTGGCGCCAACAATCTCGTGGCGATAAAACAGTGCAGTCGGAAATATATAAAGGCGTGAGAATTAATTATAAACAAGCACCAAGAGCCCAGAAAAAATCTGCTTTACTTTCGCCTTTTAACCCGTTTTCTCTGCCGACTTCAAAGTTGCCATCCAGCTTCGCAACAGCAGCCATCGGCGGTAATTTAAATTCTGGTAATAACCCAAATTTTGTTTTATTTTCCAATAGCCCAATTGTGATTCGAGATGCAATTAATAACGTAGAATCAGCCAACCTAAATCTCAACAATACCCCGGAATATCAAAAAGCTTTGCAGCAGCTAACTCAAGGCAGAATCGCTTTAGCATTTGTCAATCTCCCGCAATCAGCAACCGAGCAAAATCCCCAAGTTTCTCTTAATTCCCTCGCAGTTGCTGTCGGAGTCAACCGACGGGGATTGCTGGCTCAAACTGCTTTAGTGACATCGCGAGAAAACACAGCTTCTCCAACACTCTCCGAACCTGTGAAAGCTTTGCAATACATTCCCTCAGCCAGTCCTTTCGCGGTCGCCAGCACCGACTTAAGGAATTTTTGGGCTGATTTGTCATCGGCGGTTTCCACTAACGCTGAAGTCTCAAATTTAGTCGATCGCACCCTGGGAGATATTCAGCAAGTTTGGGGCGTCAACCTGCCACAGGATATATTTGACTGGGTACAAGGAGAATACGCTTTAGCAGTGGTTCCGAATTCGTCAAATACTGCTGACTGGATTTTTGCCGCCGAAACATCTCCCGATTCCCAAAAGGCGATCGACAAACTCGATGAAATTGCCCGCAGCAAAGAATACAGCATCGGCAGCTTCACTCTCAGAAACCAGAAAATTACCGCTTGGACGCAGTTGACAACGAACCCCAATTATGGTAAAGAAAATAATAGAAAAAGTGCGATCGAAACCGAGGCAAAAGGAGTCCGAGCCACCGTCGGCAAATACGAAATTTTCACCACTTCAGTAGAAGCAATGGACGCAGCACTAGAAGCAGCAGAAACAGGCTCTTTAGTTGCCAATCAAGATTTTCAAACCAGCATTGAACCGCTACCGCCATCTAACGACGGCTATTTTTATTTAGACTGGCCCTCCAGCAGGGCAATTTGGGAAAAACAAATCCCGCTGTTGAGGTTAATTGAACTTTCGGCAAGACCATTGTTCGACCACTTGCGATCGCTCACTGTCACCAGTACGGGAGAAATAACAGGAATTCGCAAAGCTACTATATTTATGCGGCTCAATTAGTTAGGAAGAAGGAAGAAGGAAGAAGGAAGAAGGAAGAAGGAAGAAGGAAGAAGGAAGAAGGAAGAAGGAAGAAGGAAG
>NZ_JAUBTL010000131.1:0-2656 GCF_036702475.1 Microcoleus sp. D2_18a_B4 | reverse complement strand
TGGCATTCTTGTCAGTGCCGAGAATCTTTGGATCGGGATGAAAACTCAGCTAAACTCATCAGAAAAATTGGCTTGAGTTACGAAAGTGGCGGGGGAACTCCGTCACTCAAAAAAGCATGAGCAAAAAAGGAAAAAGAAGCCTGCGGTCTAACGGTAAGTGCGATTCGTTTAACCTAAAGTAGGTTGAAAGGCTTACGGGACGGTTAACCCAGTTGATAAGACTGGTGATAACTGATTACATTTGTAGGTGCGGGTTTAGCCCAAATCCTACCCCTCAAGTGCTGAGGTGAAAACATATCCCCTAGTTTGTTGGGTAGCAACTAGCAGGCTAAAGCGGGGGTAAAAGGCAGAACTACTAGGAGCCAACCCGGTAACTGTCGAGTAAAAAGTCCATGTGTAGCGAAAGCAAAGATGTGTCTGAACCATCGTGAAGACCAATGGTGTAATGGCTGAAATCAGGATAAACCCGTTGAAAAACACGGTAAAGACCGATTAACACCAAGCCAAAAGGCAAGGATAGGGCATAAGCGGTTTTATCGCCGACTTATAAGCACCGCCCAATAAACCCGGTGGAAAGCATCGCGCTAAAGACTTTAACAATGTGTAATCGGAACGAAGTAACTCTCTTAAGTCTCTGGTAAGGTCGATAACCAGTAAGTAGCTAACGAATGATTTAAGAGAGAGGGATTGTATCAAAAGCGAATGCTATGTTGTAATGACAAAGATATGCTGACAGATACACGGTAATTCCAAAGATAGAGTCCTAGTAGCAATATATATGTCTAATACGCAGAATAATCTGACGGTGGAATGGAAAAACCTGAATTGGCGCAAGCTAGAACGGGTAACTTTCAAGTTGCAAAAACGAATCTATCAAGCGAGTGAGCGTGGTGATGTTAAAGCAGTTCGCAAACTACAAAAGACCCTGATTAGGTCTTGGTCTGCCAAGTGTATCGCGGTTCGTAGGGTAACACAGGATAACCAAGGAAAAAATACGGCTGGAGTTGACGGGATTAAATCGTTGACCCCAAAGCATCGTATAAAATTGGTAAATCGTTTGAAACTTACCGGAAAATCAAAACCCACACGAAGGGTGATGATTCCCAAACATGGTACGAATGAAAAACGTCCATTAGGAATACCCACAATAAACGACCGTGCCTTGCAAGCGTTAGTAAAACTAGCGTTAGAACCTGAGTGGGAGGCTAAATTCGAGCCAAACTCGCACGGTTTTAGACCGGGGCGTTCTTGTCACGATGCGATAGAAGCAATATTTGCCAGCATCAATCAAAAAGCCAAATACGTGCTAGATGCTGACATATCGAAGTGTTTCGACCGTATAAACCACAAAGCCTTAATCTCAAAAATAAGTACATACCCCACCTTAAACCGTCAAATCAAAGCATGGCTCAAGGCAGGGTATGGTGTCGAGGGTTCTTTATTCCCTACTAATGAAGGTACACCACAAGGCGGGGTAATTTCTCCTCTACTTGCGAACATTGCCTTACATGGGATGGAAGAAAGAGTAAAGCAGTACGCGGAAACCTTAGAAATACATTCTCCCGGAGGATTGAAATTAAATAAATCCCAGAGAAGAGACACACTAAGCCTAATCCGTTATGCTGATGACTTTGTAATAATCCATGAGGATTTGAACGTAGTCAAGAAATGTCAGGAGATAATCGCAAACTGGTTGAGTGACATGGGATTGGAATTAAAACCGAGTAAAACAAAATTAACTCACACCCTTAATGAAATAAAGGGAAGTGTTGGGTTTGAGTTCTTAGGATTCCACATACAACAGTACAAAGTAGGAAACTACCGTAGCTCCAATTCATCAAAAGGAATCCCATTAGGTTTTAAGACAATAATCACACCCTCAAGACAAAAGGTAAAAACTCATCTAGTCAAGATTGCTGAAGTAATAGACACCCATAAAACCGCCCCTCAAGCTGCCTTAATTAGCAAGCTCAATCCAATCATAAGAGGGTGGTCAAACTATTACTCGACCGTCGTTAGTAAGGATACCTATACAAAGGTTGACAGACTAACCTATGATAAGTTGAGAGCCTGGGCAACAAGGAGGGGAAAAGGGGGCATCAACAAGGACAAATACTGGCGAACAGTAGGCGACTATAACTGGTGTTTCGGTACCGAAAATGGATTGGAATTAAAACAACATTCAGATACGCCAATCGTAAGGCATATCAAAGTAAAGGGTGTTGCTAGTCCATTTGATGGAAACTGGACTTATTGGAGCAAGCGTAGAGGTGAATACCCTGAAACTCCTAAAAGGGTTGCTACATTAATCAAGCGTCAAAAGGGTATTTGTCCTCACTGCGGTTTATACTTTACCAGTACAGACATTGTAGAAGTTGACCATATTAAACCGACCTCGTTAGGTGGAAAACACACCTATGACAACCTACAACTTTTGCATAAACACTGCCACGACACAAAGACAGCAACAGACGGGTCAATGCGCTCTAAAGAAAGTGTTAAAACCTGATAGTTGGTCTTGAATCGTACCTATAACAAAGGTGGAATTATCAAGGAGCGGAATGATACGAAAGTATCACGTTCCGTTCTGAAGGAGAGGTAGGAGTGGTAACGCTCCTATCGACTCTAACTCCGTTGACCGTCAGGTTAGTTCACG
>NZ_JAUBTL010000130.1:0-3234 GCF_036702475.1 Microcoleus sp. D2_18a_B4 | reverse complement strand
TCCCGCCCGTCCAAAAAGGACGGGCGGGACGCCCATCCCACTTTCAAGAGTGGAAGTTATTTAATTCTCATTCCTAAGTTTTAGGGGCGGTGCGGTACGGGGGTTCCCTGGGTTTGCATGGTGATTTTGGGGGATTTTTTGACCACGAATTTCAAAGGTGGTACCCGCCACGTGATTTATCCGTGGAATCAATCCCAAATCGCAAATCGAAAATCAGAAGAGCCCCCGCATTTATCTCGCGCAAGTCAATCTAAAATCTAAAATCTAAAATCTAAAATCGATTGACCGCAGATGCAGGCTGATTGACGTTGATGAACGCAGATTAGAAGATGTATCCGGGATCGGCTGCTGGGAGTTGGTTCGCCGGCGCGATCGCGCCGGAACCGGTACACAGGATCAAAGTTAAAATTAATATCGCTGTATTTGGGAGTTTACTCGGCATTTTTGAGTGCTTGAATATCACCTTGCATAATTATGCTGACATTGCGGGAAATCTTGTCGATTTCCCAATCCCACCACCTAATTTCTAATAGTTGTGCAACTTCAGCATCGCTAAAACGCTGTTTGATTGGATGGGCGGGGTTGCCACCGACAATGGTGTAAGCGGGAATGTCTTTTACTACAACGGATTTGGCGGCAATGACTGCACCGTCGCCGATTTTGACTCCGGGCATAATCAGGGATTCATAGCCGATCCAAACATCATTGCCAATGACGGTATCGCCTTTACTTGGCAGTTCCATTAATAAATTCATGGCTGTTTCCCAACCATTCCCAAAAACCGGAAAAGGATAAGTTGAAATACCGTCTAGTTTGTGATTAGCGCCGTTCATAATGAATTTGACGTTAGTGGCGATCGCACAAAATTTACCAATAATTAATCGATCGTTTCCGTAGTTATAAAGTACATTTTTTTCAAATTTTTCGGGATCTATTGGATCGTCGTAATATGAGTAATCGCCGACGATAATGTTGGGGGATTTAATAAAGTTTTTGATGAAGCATACGCGCCGTTGGTCGGCCATCGGATAGGGTCGGTTTGGATCGGGCCCAATTTCTGTCATAAGTTTCAAGCCTTATTAGTTAAGCTGCTGGATTAATGTAGTGTTAATTCGAGTTAGATTTCTTCTGCTTGATTAACATAGAGTAGGAGTGTTTGTCAAGGGGTGGGCGAGAAATTTTGGTCGATCGCCCTGCAAGAAATGAGCCAAAATGGTAGAAGCCAACATCCATCCGTGTTGCGAAGCGGTTAAAAATCCCAAATTAATATAAAAGAAGCGATCGCAGTGAGATAATTTATGAGAGTACGAACCTACGAAATCGGTGATACCCAACAAATTGTAAAACTGTTTTACGACACCGTACACGAAGTAAACATCCGCGATTACACACAAGCACAAGTAGATGCTTGGGCTCCCGCAGATATCGATATCGAAAGTTGGACTAAAAGTTTAAGCAGTAAATTTACATTCGTAGCCGAAGAGGGTGAGAAAATTGCAGGTTTTGGGGAATTAGAAGCAAGCGGCCATATCGATCGCTTTTACTGTCATCAAGATTTTCAAAGGCAAGGAGTTGGTAGGCTAATTTTAAAACAAATTGAGTCAAAAGCCAAAGACTTAGGAATTAACAAGTTATTTACCGAAGCCAGCATTACAGCTCGACCTTTTTTTGAAACCCAGGGATTTATTGTGATTACAAAACAAGAAGTAGAACGCAGAGGACAAAAATTCATCAACTTTGCGATGGAAAAAAATATATAAACAACGATTTGTGTAAAATTAGATCGAAGAGTTTTATGGAGGAGTTGCGATGGTGACGGAAGCTACAAATGTGGTGGGCGGAAAGTTAGAGACTTGCTGCACTTCGCCAATGACAGGATATTATCGAGACGGCAAATGCAATACAGGTGGTGGCGACTTTGGGGCTCACACTGTTTGTGCTCAACTGACAGAAGAGTTTTTGCAATTCACTAAGTCGAATGGAAATGATTTGAGCACTCCGGTTCCCGAATTTAACTTTCCCGGTTTGAAGCCTGGGGATTGCTGGTGTTTGTGCGCCCCTCGGTGGAAGGAAGCAATGGATGCAGGAGTTGCGCCACCTGTGGTTTTGGCTGCGACTCACGCCTTGACTTTGGAATACGTTTCTTTGGATGAATTGAAGCAGCACGCTGCTGATTTGTAGGAGGATGTTGGTGTGCGATCCTCTTCGTTGGCGTAGCCCCCGTAGGGGCGGGCTTTCCTTCGGATCGCAACGCTTTCGCTAACGGGCGATCGCGCTCTTATACAAACTGTAGGGTGCGTCAGTTGGCGTTATTTTTTCAATAATTCAGGGGTTTTTCACTGACCCACCCTACAAGTTTACTCCAATCAGTTAAGATAGGTTTAGAGGTGAGGTATAACCAGTGTCAGCTAAGGATCTATTTCATAATGCTGTGAAGCGAGGTCTTGAAAAATCTGAGTGGGTGGTTACTCACGATCCTCTCAGGCTAGAATTTGCCGAGAATGAGAGAGTCGAAATCGATTTGGGAGCGGAACGACTCATCGGGGCGGAAAAATCAGGAAAAAAAATTGCAGTAGAAGTCAAGAGTTTTTTAAGCGCTTCAGCTCTCTCTGATTTTCATACCGCGTTAGGACAATTTTTAAATTACCGTTTAGTCTTAGAAAAGCTCGAACCAGCTCGCACTTTATATTTGGCAGTTCCCATCGCCACTTACGAATCTTTTTTCAGTCGGAAGTTACCTCAAGCGTCGGTTCGACAACATCAAGTCAAGCTTATTGTGTATAACCCAGTTCAGGAGGAAATAGTCAAATGGATCGACTAGACCATTACCGTCAGTGCATTCAAAAACTCCTAATTGAAGACAGTAAGATAGCACCAATTAACGGAGAAATTGAGGTAGAAACAATTTTTGATCGAGAAAGCGATCGCTATCTAGCCGTCGATTTAGGATGGGACGGACACCGCCGCGTGTATAACTGTGTGTTTCATTTGGATATTAAAAATGGCAAAATCTGGATTCAGCGAAATCAAACTGACAGGCAAATTGCTGATGAATTGGTAGAAATGGGAGTACCCAAAGAGGATATTGTGCTAGGAATTCAGCCAACTTATGCACGCGAAAATACAGGGTTTGGAGTTGCATAATAATTCGTAGGGTGGGAGCATCTCAGTTTTGTAAAAAGCATTTTTTTTATTGTAGTGCGAGCGTCCCCGCTCGCGTATTGTACAATACGC
>NZ_JAUBTL010000129.1:0-3261 GCF_036702475.1 Microcoleus sp. D2_18a_B4 | reverse complement strand
AGTCATTAGTCATTAGTCATTAGTCATTAGTCATTAGTCATTAGTCATTAGTCATTAGTCATTAGTCATTAGTCATTGGCTCGGTATAAGTTCAGGTAAAATATTAACAACTAAGTAATCTTCCTTCTTCCTTCTTCCGACGGACATCGGAGTGACATTCGTTACATCCGTTACATCCGTTACATCCGTTACACAATCCGTTGCCGAACTTCCTTCGTATTATGAGAATTTTAATTGTTGAAGATGACCCGATGATGCAACTGGGATTAGAGCAAGTTTTAGCCGATTCCCCAGAGATAGAAATAGTAGGACAAGCAGAAGACGGCTATTTAGGCGTAGCAGCCGCACTGAAACTCAAACCTGATATTATTGTAATGGATATCGGTTTGCCGCGGCTCGACGGCATAGCAGCGACGCAGCAAATTAAAGCACAACTGCCAGAAGTTCGAGTCGTAATGTTAACTTCTCACACGGCAGAAACTGAAATTATTGCTGCCCTTTCTAGTGGTGCTGATGCTTATTGTATTAAAGGTGCTTCTGTAGACAGGCTGTTAGCAGCGATTGCAGCCGCAGCAGAGGGCGCTACATATCTTGACCCTCAAATTGCCCGGACTGTCATAGAACACCTGAAACCGCCGATACCTGCCTCTACAACTACTTTTGGTCAGTTGTCGCAGCGGGAATTGGAGGTGTTAAAATTAATGGTGGAAGGTAACAGCAATCCCGAAATTGCAGCGGCGCTTTACTTGAGTCCAAATACTATTAAAACTCACGTTCGCGGTATTATGAATAAGTTGGCAGTGGATGACCGCGTGCAAGCCGCAGTTGTAGCGCTGAGAACGGGATTGGTGTAAAGAAGGAAGAGGGAAGAAGGAAGAGGGAAGAAGGAAGAGGGAAGAAAAATAATTCAACGTTTTTCAGTTACTAATTCGCAATTTCCAATCCGCAATTAGCAATGCCCGATGCCCGATGCCCGATGCCCGATGCCCGATGCCCGATGCCCAATTCCCAATTCCCAATTCCCAATTCCCAATTCCCAAAAAGTTTATGTCTGAGTGGATAGAAATCGGTAAAATTGTAGCAGCTCAAGGTTTGGACGGGGAAGTGCGAGTCTATCCCGATTCGGATTTCCCGGAAAGGTTTATCGAACCGGGGAAGCGGTGGATTTTGCGCCCTAACAAAAGTGAACCGGAACCGATCGAGTTTTTGGGCGGTCGCTACATTCCGGGCAAAGGGCTGTATGCTGTAGAGGTAGAGGGTGTGGAAGACCGCGATAGTGCTGAGGCGCTGCGGGGCTGCAAGTTGTTTGTTGAAAAGACCGATCGACCTTACCTCGAATCTGATGAGTTTTACGTCCAAGATTTGATCGGTATGGAAGTTTTTAACCAGTTAACCGGGGAAATCTTAGGCAAGGTAAGTGATATTATTCCTGCAGGTAACGACCTTTTAGAAGTAGAAACGAATCTAACGCGGCCGGAAACTGTCGCCGCAGAATTAGAAAAGCCAAAACAGCCTGAAACTCCCCAAGCAAACGCTGACCCCAGAAATACCCGCAAACCACGGAAAATTCGCGTTAAAGAGCCTAAATCTACAAAAATATTGATTCCTTTTGTGGAAGAGATTGTGCCAGTTGTTGACTTAGAACAAGGCAGAATTGAAATTGTGCCTCCTCCTGGTTTGTTGGAATAATATAATGTCCGGTCGCTCGACCGGATATGATATTAGTTATTAACAATTCGCAATCCCCTATTCTCAATATTAATCCTTTCCTCTATTTGTAGACCGCACTATCAAGTAACTGATGGAAAGCGCGAAAATTGCAGTCGCCAAACCAATCAAGTCGGCTGCGGTTTTTTTTTCCAGGTCAAGAATGATGATTTTTCGAGATACTGCTATCAAAGAAGTTACAATAACTAGCTCTACTTGAATTACGTGCTTTTTCAGATAAGCTGTAATATTTTCCAATATTTCCAATGCAATTAAAACATTTAAAAATAACCCAAATATCACAAACAACGTGTCTTTTAAGAAATTATCAGTGTGGTTTACCAATTCTTGTGTTAAAAAAATCACCAAATCGGCAACGCTGACGATAATTACCAAAATCATCGCCAGTGATAAAACTTTTGATATTATTACTTCTACACTTTCTGTAAAATGCAGAAAATTTTCATCACTGCTTGACTTGGAAATTTGCCTAAATATTTTTTTCAGCATAAAAGTGATTTAGTCTTCATTCTTAATGATTCTGTCATTGTTCGGTACAGTTTGCAAGCGCAAAACTTTGCGATTGCCTGGTTTTACGGCGGCAACCGATTGCTGGGAAAAGGCGGCTCTCTTTGCCCGTTATATTTTATAGTTTTTCGTGTCAGCGAGGAATCGATCGCACGCGATGAACTCCTGCTTAATAAATTTTTGCCATAAAAAAGCCTCAAACTATTGTCTAGCAATATTTTGAGGCTTTTAAGGCGCGGTGCGACCACTGAACTAACTATCTATTCTCAACAGAGAATGATTGTTGACTCCCAGCTTGCTCCGACGCAATATACAAGATAGCTAAAAATTTAGCTCGGGTGGTTTAGTAGCGACGAGAATTGCCACCGCGATCGTTGTTGCCCCAGTTACCACCACCAGAATTGGAACCACGTTCTTCACGGGGTTTTGCTTTGTTGACTTTGAGGTCGCGACCCATCCACTCAGCACCGTCAAGAGCCTCAATGGCTGCGGCTTCTTCGGCTTCTGTAGACATTTCTACAAAAGCGAAACCCCGCATCCGACCTGTTTCCCGGTCAGCAGGCAACTGAACGCGCTTTACTGTTCCGTACTCTCCAAAAGTTTGGTTGAGGTGCTCCTGCGTTACTTCGTAGGATAAATTGCCGACATAGATTGACATTGAACATTCTCCAGAATCAGAGTGTGTAGAGATTTAAATCCGGAGGAACGCCGATCGAACGAACTGTACTGCCGAAAATAAAGCCTTGTAAAACGATTATAGCACCTATAGGTGCAAACTGCAATTGTCTGACTCGATTAATTAAAAAGAAGGCAGAAACCATTCGCCAGAAGACATTCTCCCGAAGGAAAAACCCCCATCAAGAAGGAAGAACTCAGAATACATAAATTTACATAAATTTAATTTTCCTTGTTTCCGAACTCTGGCGGGGAAACCCAGTTTTTAGGCTGCTTGACACTCCCCTGCCTGAAGGCGAGGGGATTCTTGGTTCTGCGACCTACCTTAAAACTATCTATCCTTGCGGCAGT
>NZ_JAUBTL010000128.1:0-3611 GCF_036702475.1 Microcoleus sp. D2_18a_B4 | reverse complement strand
CCCGATCGTTTAACATCATAGATGTTTATTTTTGTCAACTTTCTTGTTAAGAAAGATCCTTATAAAGCATAGCTTAAAAAGGGGGGGACAAGAACTTACTCAAAGTCCCCGCAACGATTCGGGGGATTTAAGGGGATCTCCGAGCAATAAATAGTTTTAACCCAAGCTTATTGGTCCATCTCTTCACTGAAAATCTAGATTGACGAAACCAGGGATGCCGAATTTTTCCATGCCAAATTCGGCCTAGCGCCATATCGCGCCAGTCATAGAGAAAGCGGGAATATAGGGGATTGCAGCTCGCGGCAGCATTAATGCCCAATACGCTTGGGTTAAGGAAAATGTTGGGCGGAGTGAAACGGAGGGTTCGTTCCACGGGCCCAACCTACGCACTACTGATTTAAAGCGATTTTCTGCCTGCCTATTTTTCAGATGGAAGAAAGCCAGCCGCCACTGTCTGCCCACATCCTCCTGTACAGTGGAAAAAGCGATACAGCAGACGCACCGTTGCGCGATATCCCTCCTGCACCCTGGCGCGATCGCATTTCGGGCGATCGAACATCGGTCAAGTATTGGTTTTCTCTGTTGATACACTGGGAATACAGCGGATTGCAGTCGCTGATGGTACAACAGCCCTGTGCCGGCAGCATTAATGATGTCTGCACACCAAGAGCTTTTTGGCTTTCCCAAGATTCAGAAAGCAATCCGCTGTAGGGGTTAGGGGCGATCGCTTTTTCGCTGTCATCCCCCAGACTATTAGCCAATATCCGTAGGGACGAATAATCCTTCGCGCTTAGATGCAAAACACACACCGCCGCTTCTTGCTTTTCCTCACCGGCAACAATTTCTCTTTCTTTTATCTCCCCATCAGATTTAGCATTCACTAAAACCGATTCTTGAATTTCCCCACCTGCAACGATTTCTCTTTCTTCAATCTCCTCTGTTACCGTTTTTTTTTCAACAATATTCTGAGACTTTTTCCCTTTTGCAGATTGAGGAGAAACCCTCGACTTAGGATTAGACAAATCCGAGTCAGTCCCCTCTTCACCGAAATTTTCATTGAACCGCTGACGCAAAATTGCCCGCGCCTGGGAAATTCGCTTGCGGACGTTATCGTAAGATATACCAAGCTGTTCTGCAATATCTGGATAAGATAGCCCTGATTCAAAATGGAGAAGAAAAGTCTCGCGCAATCTATCTGGCAACTCATCTATTGCCTCGCGAAAAAATAATTCGACTTCTCCCCGCATAGCAGCGCGAACAGGTGTTTCTTCTTGGCTAATTAATTCGGTTTGGTTTCCTATAGCAATGGTGTCTAAACTTTCAACTCCTACTGCACCCCTGTTGCGCTCTCGATGGATATCGGCGCACAGGTTATAAGTCAGTTTGGTTAACCAAGCCTTAAAGTTTTTGATATCATCCGTACCATCTCTTGCTTTCTCCCAAGCTTTCAGCATCGCGCGACTGAGGGCATCTTCCGCATCGGTTGGGTTGCCCATCCACTTGCGACAGCAACGGTAAAGGTAATCTTGATTATCTTGCCATAATTTCCAAAAAGCTGAATCTATATCTGGAGTGCATGAGGAAGAGACTAATGCAGAACTAGAAATTAACATCTGTGGGTGCCGAAACTCTAAGTGGACAAACAACTGGCGATTAATTTAGGCAGTAATTTACCTAGCCACAGATGCACCTATCACCATGTTAACTTACCACTCAGGCTCAAATCAGTCGGAAAAGTCGGATCTTTTAAGTCGGAAAAGTCGGAAAAGTAGGATCTTCGCGGCTATGAGTGCATAGCTGAGACATCCCTTGGCAGTTTTAGGAGTTACGCAAACGGCTTTTTAACACTATTGGTAGTGTAAGCTGCGCCATAAGCACCCTACAGATAGAGTTTATGCGTAATTCCTAAGTAGCGTGTGCGCCATAAGCACCCTACAGATAGAGTTTATGCGTAATTTTTCAATTTAATGTCACCAAGCTAAAATCTGAACTTTAACTACCAGCCGGGAAGTCCCGGGCGTATATTCAGAGGGGATGAATCTGAGCGCTGCGCGAAGTACCCCGAATGAATTACCGTAGGGATGTCCAGAAGCGTTGGGTGGAGGAACGGAAACCAACAATTAAACTTGCCTACTATGAATCAATTTTCGGGAGCATATTGATTTTTTAATATACTTCCCAGTGTTGAAATAGTAATTTTTTGGTGTTGCATTTTGGACGTACACAAACTATACTATGCAAAGGTCGAAAAAGGGAAGTTTAGGAATGCAGCTCACTTATAAATACCGCCTCAAACCCACCAAAGCTCAATTAACAACAATTGTGGCTCATTTAGAACTTTGTCGCCGGCAGTATAACTACCGACTTGGCGAAAGATTCAAATGGTGGGAAGCCACGAGAACACCCATCAATGCCTGTCCTTTGAATGTTTCTATAGTCTCTGTCGAGGAGATTTATCAAAACATTCCTTTGACGAGAGTGCAAACTAGGGATGGCAGGAAAAAAGATGAATTAGGCAACCCTTTGACTAGAAAAGGTGACGTTTTCTCGAACGTTGAAGGCGGATATGTACAGTGGCAGACGATACAACTAGCCGACCTGAAAAACACTAAAAAGCTATTTCCTGATTATAAGGTATTAGATTCCCAGGTTTTGCAAGATGTCGTCAACAGAGTGGAAACTTCTTTTTCAAACTTTACCACGCCCGATAAAAATGGCAATCGTAGAGGTAAGCCCAAATTCAAGGGTCTTCACTACTACAAATCTTTCACTTACCCTCAATTAGACAATCTGAATATTGCCAAAGACGAGCAGAATAGGATTTGTATTAGCCTCGCCAAAATAGGTCAAGTACCGATGGTTTTCCACCGTCCAGTACCAACAGGTTTCAAGGTTAAGACGGGTACAGTCATCAGAGAAGCGGATGGGTGGTATATCTCCTTGACGCTAGAAGATAAGACGGTTCCCGTAACGGTTACAGAAATTCAGCCGACGGTCGAAAATACTGTAGGTATCGACCTAGGAATAACCAATTACATCTATCTTTCCAATGGCACAAAAGTGGAAAATCCTAGATTCTTGAGGAAGTCGGCTGAAAAACTGGCGAGGCTTCAAGCGAAATTGGCTAAAAGAGTCAAGGGTTCTAAGCCTTGGAAAATTATCAAAGGTAAAATTGCCAAACTTCATCAGTTTGTAGCCAGAGCTAGATTAGATTTTCAATTTAAAACGGCACATAAATTATTCGATAAATGTGACGTTTTAGTCGTTGAAGACTTAAGTATTGCAAATCTAACTAGACGCGCCAAACCCAAGACTGATATTGAGGATGGCAACTTGGTTTATTTGCCCAACGGCCAGTCAGCTAAAAGTGGATTGAATAAATCTATGATTGATGCTGCTCACGGTCAGTTCGCTAGCGTTCTGAAATATGTCGCATGGAAGCTGGGTAAAAGCGTTTTGTTTATCGACCCGAAGGGGACTTCCCAACATTGCTGGAATTGTCTCAACAAAGTTCCGAAAGAATTATCCGAGCGGTGGCATTCTTGTCAGTGCCGAGAATCTTTGGATCGGGATGAAAACTCAGCTAAACTCATCAGAAAAATTGGCTTGAG
>NZ_JAUBTL010000127.1:0-3899 GCF_036702475.1 Microcoleus sp. D2_18a_B4 | reverse complement strand
GTAAGGCTATATCTGCCCATTCTTGTAACTTTTTTATGCCTTCTCTTGTTCCCCAATCTTAGACCTGAATCCTTACACATTAACATTCTTTCTTCAGATGTAATAATTGCCTGCGGTATGGGCACGGGCACTGCTTCGGAAATCGCCCTGGCCCTCAAAGCTAACAAACAAGTTATATTGTTAAATCACAGCGCCGAAAGTCAACTTTTTTTTAAAGCTTTAGCACAATTTAACATCTTTGTGGTAAACAATGCTGTAGAAGCTATGAATCAAGCTCGCGAAATCCTAGTAAATTCAAGATGAAATCCAAGATGAGAGTAAGCAAATTCAACTTTTGTGCGATCGGCATTTTCCTGACTTTGGGGATTTTCGTCACTACCAAAGCAGACGGAAGAATTGCACAGTTCAGTTTCAGCAATAAACCCACTCAAAAATTAGCACAAACCCTCCCTCCTCCTCCCCCTTTCACACAGCCTGTTACCGAACAAGAAGCGCCACCTATTCGCAGCGAATCGGTGCCGGATCAAATAGCTTTAGCAACCCATTTGCAGACCATCAAAGCTAGACTCTACGGTGCTTACTGGTGTCCTAACTGTCACACGCAACAAGAACTTTTCGGCAAAGAAGCATTTACCGCCATTACTTACATTGAGTGCGATCCCAGAGGCAAAGATGCTCAACCGGATTTGTGCAAAGCTGCCAATATTAAAGCTTATCCCACTTGGGAAATTCGGGGGAAATATTACACGGGCAGGCAATCTTTGGAAAAACTGGCTATTTTATCGGGTTATAAAGGTAGCAGAAATTTTCAGCCACAACTTCCCTCTCCTTAAAAATATCTAAATTAGTTAGCACTCGCCCACTAAGAAACCGGGTTTTTGAACCGAGATTGACGGTTTTCAGCAATTATTTTGGTTAAAAACCCGGTTTCTCGCCACCCCTGCCTCCTAGACTATAAATGTAAGGTGCTTATGGCGCACCTAAAATTATGATTTTTATGAATTCAACTTCTGAATAATATGAATTGACGTGACCGTGAGCTGGTTATTTAATTGTAATTAGGCGGACAGATATATGTCAATTTAAGATTAGCAGTTATTCAGGAGACTGAAGCGATGCAGTTACAATTTAGCAATAAACAAATAATCGGCAGCATTTTGCTGTGCTTTTCGGCAATTGCATTTCCCGTAACGAGCCAAGCTATAACAGTACAAGAAGTACCGAATCCCCGCCAAGTAAATAATACTTGGGTAACGGACAAGGCAAACATTCTTAGCGACAGCACCGCAACTCAGCTAAATCAAATGATTTCGGATTTAGAGGTAAAAAATGGCTCCGAAATCGCTGTTGTGACAGTGCCTGATACTCAGCCATCGGCGACACCAAAAGCATTTGCCACAGAATTATTTAACTTTTGGGGGATTGGCAAAAAAGGTAAAAATAACGGAGTTTTATTGTTGATTTCATCGGGGGAACGCCGCGTTCAAATTGAAACAGGTTCGGGCATTCAAAGCATTTTGCCGGATGCACAGGTAGTGGGAATTATTAAAACTGAAATTACGCCCAGATTTAAACAGCAGGACTTTGACGGGGGCACATTAGCGGGGACAAAGGCGTTAGTAAATGTTTTACAAACTCCGACGGTAAATGCTCAATCTCAAACCACGCTGCCTTTGGCTCCTATCGTACCATCTCAAGGGGTGAAACCGTCACCAATACCTAGTCAATCGCCAGTTGTTAGCAATAGTACATCCACAGGTGAAGATTCATCGTATCTAATCTATGGCTTACTTGGGTTGTTATTCATAGCATTCATAGCGTTTATACCTTGCTTCATTATCTTCAGGATATTTCGCAGCTTATTTTCTCGGATATCTCGTTACCGCCACCGCCGTTATCGGCGCAATTACAGCAGTAACAATCCCAACCACGGCAGTAACAGTCCCAATTACAGCAGTAACAATCGCAATTACAGCATTAACAGCCACAACTATTACGGTGGGGGTGGCGACTACAGCAGTAACAGCATTGATTACTGTAGCACTAGCGACTACAGCATTAACAGCAGCAGCGATGATTGCGGTGGCGACTACAGCACTAATAGCAGCGACTACAGCATTAGCAGTAGCGACTGCGGGGGTAGCTTTGGCGGTGGCGACTCCAGCGGTGGCGGTGCCGGTGGCGACTACAGCATTAGCAGTAGCGACTGCGGGGGTAGCTTTGGCGGTGGCGACTCCAGCGGTGGCGGTGCCGGTGGCGATTACAGCATTAGCAGTAGCGATTATTGCGGTGGCGGCGACT
The DNA here is from genome assembly GCF_036702475.1 of Microcoleus sp. D2_18a_B4. NCBI lineage: Bacteria > Bacillati > Cyanobacteriota > Cyanophyceae > Oscillatoriales > Microcoleaceae > Microcoleus > Microcoleus sp. D2_18a_B4. The sequence goes on along the minus strand of NZ_JAUBTL010000127.1, from coordinate 1,598 downwards.
ACAGCAGTAACAGCAGCAGCAGTAGCGACTACAGCAGTAGCAGCAGCAGTAGCGACTACAGCAGTAGTGGGGGTGGCGGTGGGGATTGGTAATTCGGGAATGGAGGCAGAAACCGAGTTTTTTTAGCAGGAATTAGTCTGCCTCTGCGGGGACGAAAGTTTGTATAGTTGCGGTTTCAACCGCCGACTAATCGAGGGGTAGCTAAGTAAAATACTCTTCAACAATTTTCAAAATCCGCGAGGCTGCAAAACCGTCACCAAAGGGATTAATTGCCATTGCCATTGCGTTGTATGCTTCGGAATTGCTGAGCAACTCTGCCGCTGCTGCTGTAATTATATCAGAATTAGTACCAACCAGTTTAGCAGTACCCGCAGAAATTGCCTCTGGTCTTTCTGTGGTTTCTCGTAATACTAAAACGGGCTTGCCCAAACTAGGTGCTTCCTCTTGCAAGCCGCCGGAATCGGTGAGGATTAAATGACATCTCTGAATTGCTCCTACTAATTCGGCGTAATCTAAAGGTTCAGTTAAAAAGACTCTCGGATGGTCGCCTAAAAGAGATTTTAAAGGTTCTCTGACTGTGGGATTTCGATGTAGAGGTAAGAGCAATGCTGTATCGGGAAATTTATCTAAAATTTGGAGAAATGCCTTAGCAATTCCTGCTAAAGGTTCTCCCCAATTTTCGCGGCGGTGAACTGTTGCTAAGATAGTGCGATATTTGCTCCAATCTAAGTTAGGAATGTTGCATTCTGGTTGGCGTTTGGCGACAGAAAGCAAGGCATCGATTACTGTGTTGCCTGTACGGTGAATTTCTCCCAAAACGCCCGATCGCCCTAAATTCTCTTGAGCCAGGGCTGTCGGGGCAAAATGCAGCCGTGTGAGCTGAGAAATCAACCGTCGGTTAGCCTCTTCCGGGTAAGGATTGAACACGTCGTCTGTCCGCAATCCGGCTTCTACGTGACCTACGGGTATTTTCTGGTAAAATGCAGCCAAAGTAGCGGCAAACGCTGTCGTTGTATCGCCCTGAACTAAGACGATTTCGGGCTGCAATTCTTTAAACAAGGCTTCCAAACCCTGCAAACTCCGGGATGTAATATCTGTCAAGGTTTGCTGGTGCTGCATAATTGCTAAATCCCGATCGGCTTTTAGATCGAACATTTGCATTACTTGCTCGACCATTTCTCGGTGCTGACCGGTTAAAATTACTTGGGTGTCAAAGGTTGGCGAACTTTTGAACAGTTGAATTACTGGGGCTAGTTTAATCGCTTCCGGGCGAGTTCCTAAGACGATGCAAACGCGGTGTGTGGCTTCGGACATGGTAAAATTGGGTAGTTGAGATGGGCGAGGCTCTTAAAGGCTGAAGATTTTAGAGCTGGTTTGAATCGTTGGTTAACAAGATTTATTTTTTTAGGAACCGCAGAGGGCGCAGAGGGCGCAGAGGAGGGAGAGAAGAGAGATAGAAGGTGGTTTGACTTTGGGTGGGGGCGGGTTTTTGAGATTGTGAGTTTTAGGCAATTATTGTTGGTGAAACCCGCCCCTTGTATCTTAAAAGAGTGAGTCAGGCGATCGCCACGTCATTGATTCGATCATACCGACAATCA
>NZ_JAUBTL010000126.1:0-3938 GCF_036702475.1 Microcoleus sp. D2_18a_B4 | reverse complement strand
CCGAAGGATTGCTGATAGCTAAAGTTGCAGTTTCGCTTCCTTCAATTAAGGCATCATCGACAACAGTGAAAGTGACAGTACCTGTAGTTTGTCCGCTGGGAATGGTGATGGTTGTGCCGCTGAGGTTGTAGTCGCCGGCGGTGATACCTGTTCCTGTTACGCCTAAGTCAACGGTTTGAGCGCTTGTAACGGCAGTGGAGGCGGTGGCGGTGACGGTGACGGCGGTTGTTCCTGCTTCAGTGCCAGTGTTACTGCTGACAGAGAGGTTGACAGGATTTAAAATCGTACCGTAAACATCGTTATTGTCTTGGTTATTGCCGATACCGTTGGCTGCGGTGTTGCTGGTGAAAGTTGCTCCAAATGACGTGACAGTAGGTAGCGCAGTCGGCATCCCTTGGTTGTTGCCATTGGGGTTGGTGAGGGACTGCATGGCGAAAATGGCCCCACCTTTGCCTTGACCAGGGTTGTTACCCGTGCCGCCTGTAGCAGTGTTGCTAGTAAATGTGGTGCTGTCAAGGATGACAGTACCTTGACGGATGAATAATGCACCCCCCATGCCCGCGCCACTGCCGCCGAAAGTGCCGCCGAAAGTGCCGAAGCCGCCGCCGCCGTAGCCGCCTCTGCCGAAAGTGCCGTAGCCGCCTCTGCCGTAGCCGTAGCCGATGCCGTAGCCGCCTCTGCCGTAGCCGCCGCCGCCTCTGCCGTAGCCGCCGCCGCCGCCGAAGCCGCCGTTGCCGCCGACGCCGTTGCCGCCGAAGCCGTTGCCGCCTCTGCCGTAGCCGCCTCTGCCGTAGCCGCCGCCGCCGCCGAAGCCGCCGCCGCCGCCTCTGCCGTTGCCGCCGAAGCCGACGAAGCGGCCGTAGCCGTAGCCGCCGAAGCCGTTGCCGCCTCTGCCGTTGCCACCGTTGCCGCCGAAGCCACCGTTGCCGCCGAAGCCGTAGCCACCGGAGCCGTTGCCGTCGAAGCCATCGTTGCCGCCTCTGCCGTAGCCACCGTTGCCGTTACCGCCGAAGCCGCCGAAGCCACCGTTGCCGCCGAAGCCGTAGCCGCCGAAGCCGTAGCCGTTGCCACCGTTGCCGTTACCGCCGAAGCCAGTCTCGTCGTTACCATTATTAGCCGGATTGAGAGGCACAAAATTAGCACCCCCGCCGCCGACACCACCACTCCCACCATTTCCGCCAATGGCAGAGTTATTAGAAAAGGTGACAGAATTCAGGCTGACTGTGCCGTCATAAACAAACAAGCCACCCCCCATGCCTGCGCCCCCACCACTACCATTTCCGCCCTGGGCGCGACCCCCGCTAATGGTCATGTTGGAAAAACTGACGCTTCCAGACTTCACAAAGAAGGGGCGAACATCACCCTCATCATTGCTGCTATTGTTATTTCTATCTCCGCTGACGGTGAAACCGCCACCAATAAGAGCAATATTGCTATCGATTAGCTGATTCGGAATCTGTGTAAACGTGACACCTGTGGTGAGGGTAATGGTGTCATCCCCTGCTGCGACATTCGCCTCTAAAATTGCTTTGCTTAATGTGCCTGCTACAGTGCCAGTGCCATCATCAGTTGCCTCTGTGACATTAAAATTCGCCAGTGTATAGTCATAATCTTCCATCGCCTGCGGATTAAATGGCACGGCGGATTCAATCTGGCCCGTTACTATTTCTAAATCCCAGTTGCCTCCTTTAGCTGCAGAACCCGTCAAGTCGTTAGATGCTGCGACATCTGCACCTGTGAGTTCACTCAACCGCTTGACAAAATTATTGCCAGTTTCTGTGGCGGCTACATCGCATCCATAAAGTAGGATATCTCCGTTCTCTGTCAGAGCATTTCCCCACTGTTTTAGCTGAGTGTTTAAATTTTCGAGTTCATTCCCATTGAGTACGTCTGCACCTAGTTTTAAACTACCTTGGTTACCGTGAGAAACTACATGAACAGCTTCAATACCACCTTCAGTAGCTAGTGCTTGGGTAATTTGTTCGATGCCACTACGCTTGTCATCTAAAATGACTATTTTGGCGTTAGCATCTGCGCCCTCTATCAAGTTTTGATAATTTTGTACTGAAGAGTCAACGAAAATAATTTGCTTGTTGGCTGTAGATGAGTTCATAATTATTGAAATCCTTAATATCTATGGTTTACATTTAAGTCCTGCTTTTGTTGAAACCCCCGCCTCAAAGCTTAATCTCAAATCCGGTGGCATTGGAATTGATATTACCCACAGTCAGGGACAAGACGCCGTGCCAATTGGTGTCAACTTAAGCTGTGAACCCGCCAAGTCCGCGCTTTAGGCCCGCCAGTCCGCCAGGGAATGAATTCCCTGTCTAATAGCGAAAGTCCTCTTAAGAGGACTAATGAGTTTTTCAGTCCTCTTAAGAGGACTTTCGCTTTGAGGCAGGGGTTTCAACCCCTGCCGGACTGTGGCTTCGCTACAATCGCACTAGCACGACTATTTGTTGAATCTGTCCAAAAAGATAAGCCATCAAATCGCTCAAACAAGTCGGGGGGTAAAATCGTTTTTCTCGGTTTAAATTCGACTTGGGTACGCACTTGATGTAACCCTTGTGTTTTCAGCTTTTTATCAAATTCCGGTTCTTGATATTCAACATTGTCAAAATCATGCTCAAAAGGCTCTTCGCCGAGAAATTGATAAATCAGCGACATGGTTTTAGCCGGCGCTTTGGTTAATAAATCGTAATCTACAAGGAGAAGAGAACCACTCTGTTCGCTATAAAATGCTTCTTTAAGGGCGTTATAAGCATAACCCACTAAACGGGAACCTTGGCTTAATGCTTCGGTGCGGCTATAAACTGTAGCTCGTTCTGCTGGATTATTAAATAACCTGGAAACATCAAAGGCATTGCGCCGAATCAGTAGCTCAATGCTGTCCATAATCCAAGCAATGTTTCTGACACAACAGATGACTTTGGCTTCGGGAAACAGTTCCAGAATTAATGGCAATTTACTGCACCAAAGACGATTGGTGTCGAAGATCACTTCTTTTTCAGCTTGCGGGTGATAATAAGCTGAAAAGATGCTCATAATCAGTGCCCGTTTTTGTTCAGAGGAAATGAACACGGAAAACTCATTATCTTCGCTCATGGCTTCCAACATTCGATCTACTAAACCCCCGACTGGGGAGGTCATGGCGGCGTGAAAGCGGGGATTTTGTCGTAGTAATGCTGCCAGTAAAGTAGAGCCTGAGCGGGGTACTCCTGATATGAAGTGAGCTTTCACTGGCTTCGTTTGGGAATGGGTTTGTACAATTTAGATGCAACCTAACGGTATTATTCTACTGTATCATCTTAATGACATATATTTTATAAAACATTTTTATTTAACATTTCGCGACCCAAAATTCAGCTTTACGATATCTTTACAATTTCGACATCGTGGGTTAATTTTTCCTATCTCTATTATTGCTTCAGGCTGCTGTCAGTCGGACAAGTCGTAGCTTGACCCTGAGTACAGAATTACTGTAAAAGTTTAACCGCAGATGTCGGCGGATATACGCAGATGAAGGCGGATTAAGATACAGTTTGTTTCGTTAACTCGACATAGATATGTTCTAACCGCACCGGATACCGAGCGATGGAATGAATAGAAATCCCGTCGAACCGCAAAATAATCTCTTTTAATTCTCAACGTTCCGGCAGCACAAAAGCCCAATCGCTATTGTAGGGGCGGGGAATAAAATTGTGTGATACCCCAGGGTGTGGAATCTCGGTGGAAACCAATCCTATACAAATAAAGTCCGACAGGGAATTAATACCCTGTCGGACTTTCTCAAAAAACCCGGTTACTTCGCTAATTTTTACGATTTGGATTGACAGCTCATCCTTCGATTATGCAGCGCCCATCCTTGAGGTTATCGTTAGATAAAGAAATTGGTAACAGGAATAGAGCCTACAGGGGGTAACGTCCCGGTGGTTGTT
>NZ_JAUBTL010000125.1:0-4130 GCF_036702475.1 Microcoleus sp. D2_18a_B4 | reverse complement strand
AGGAATGAGAATTAAATAACTTCCACTCTTGAAAGTGGGATGGGCGTCCCGCCCGTCCAAAAAGGACGGGCGGGACGCCCATCCCACAAACTTGTGGAAGTTATTTAATTCTCATTCCTTAGTTTCCCGGTGCAATGTCTATTACGAACTTTTGTTAATTTCTCGCTGACAGCGGGGACGACAAGGTGTTCCTGTGCAAATAAAGCCTGCAGGCATATTTTTAAAGACGCTGCTGCGAGCTCCAATTAACGCATTTGCACCGATTTCTACACCAGGGCCAATGAAGCAGTCGGCGGCAATCCAAACGCCGTTATTAATGATAATAGATGCTGTGATTAAGCCAAAGGCGGGGTCTTGAGGGTCATGAGTGCCGGTGCAGAGGTAGCTTTTTTGAGAAATGACGCAGTGTTTGCCGATCGCAATTCGATCGAGACTGTACAATACAACATCATCTCCGATCCAACTGTAGTCTCCGATGGCAATTTTCCAAGGATAGGTAAAACGAGCCGTGGGGCGAATGATCGCACCCCGACCTATTTTCGCTCCAAATAACCGCAGGAGGCTGCTTCTGATGCCGTTAAAAGGGTGTGGAGTGAGAGGAAATGCGATCGCCTGGACGAACCACCAAACCAAAATTAGCCAATTAGGCTTTCCTCGATCGAACTTTGATTGATCGTAGCGGCGCAAATCAACTAAAGATTCGCCTGTCAAAGTATTTGCGTGATAGTCGCTAATTGGACGATCGTTTATTTGAGAATTTGGGGAATTTGCGATCGGATTTTCCGGATCTTGGTGGGAATTTGGTATATAATCGGTCATTGATAGTTAATTTAATGTTTAATTTTAAATCGAGTTTAACCTTAAGGACTGCTGCATGACATTTCTAGTTAGGGACAATTTTGACTCGGAAAACGCCAAGGATATCGCACAATGCGAGAAGACAAATCCCAGAATTGGCAAAGTGCGACTTTTACAAACAGCATTGGTACTGCTTAGCAGCTTTTTTGTAGCAGAGTTAATCGCCGCACTTAATTCTCATAGTTTGTCCCTATTAGCAGATGCGGGTCACGTTTTTTCAGATGTAGCAGCTTTAGCAATAACTTTGACAGCGACTTGGTACTCGTCACTTAAACGCAAAAGTAAATCCGTAGATTGCGCGATCGAATTGAGTTCGGGTACTATTCTTAAGAACAGGCAAGATGCCTGTTCCACAAACAGTGAATTTGATTGTGGGGTGGGCATCCTGCCCGCCCGTGGAGAAATCATTGCTGCTTTAATTAATAGTATCAGTTTAGTGGCGATCGCCCTGTGGATTGCCGCCGAGTCGATCGCCCGTTTGCAGTCCCCAACTCCCGAAGTAGAAGGGCTCCCGATGTTAATTACCGCCATAGTCGGTTTAAGCATCAACTCGATTAATGCTTGTTGCTTGCATTCCTGCTGTCACGGCGACTTGAATCTCAAAAGCGCCTTTCTGCACGCAGTCGCCGACATTTTTTCGTCGGTTGGAGTAATTTTAGCTGCGATCGCCGTAGCGTGGCTGCACTGGAATTGGGCTGACGGCTTGATTAGCTTGCTGGTATCAGCATCAATAATTTTATTAACTCTACCGCTGCTAATAGAAAGCATCCAATTGCTGCTGGGAAAAGTATCAGCTATATCCGCAATTCAACAGCCTTGTGATTGCGAAAAAGTGAGCGCAGAAAAATTGCTTTTTCCATCCCTAGAAGAACTTATTAAATGAAAATCTCTCAAGCCACTCGGTATGGGCTGGCTTTCCTAATTCCCAACTACCAATTCCTAATTCCTAATTCCCCCGTGCCTCCAAAATATTAAGGCAATTTCACTTCTGTCTCCTGAGTTATAACTACTGGTGGCGACAGAGGCGGATCAGGTTCTGCCACATTCAACTGACCGCCACAACAACGCAACTCGTAAAGTTTTGCATTAATTTGATACTCATATTGACTCAATAACCTTGCATAAATATAGCCAGCTTTTCCATCCAAAAAGCCGAGCTGAATGAAGTAAAATAAAATAAATCTGAGCATTGGTTTAAAAGGCAGCCGCACCCAAACTTTTTTGAGAAAGCGTTTCTGCTGCACTGCATCTCCAAATAAGTGAGCGCCAATAGTGCCGCTGTCGTCGCGCCCTTCAATAATATTGTAATAAACGCGAGCTTCCCAATTAGAATAGCGGTTGTGCCGTTCTATCCAGTGAAACAAATCGCGGTAATCCTCGTGGATCATGTCATTTTTTAAGTAGCCGACTTGACCAGCTAAAATGACGTGTTCGTGAACTTCGTTGTCGCCAGTATTGGGGACGGATTCAGTGCCGAGGTTCTCGTAACGTCCTTTTTGATGCTTGAACAAACGCAAATTCCAGTCGGGATATCGACCGCCATAACGCAGCCACTGACCTAAAAAGAAGACTTTGCGGTTTAGGTAGTAGCCGTCAAAATTGGGGTCTTCGATCGCCTGCGCGATTTCGTCCCAAAGTTCCGGCGGGATGCGCTCGTCGCAATCGACAATTAATACCCATTCGTTGCGAAAGGGCAGATTGTCCAATGACCAATTTTTCTTTTTCGGCCAGCGGTTGTCGAAGTAGAATTGCACTACTTTGGCGCCGGTGCTGATGGCAATTTCTACCGTGCGATCGCTGCTTTGGGAATCAACCATGAAAACTTCATCCGCCCTGGCAATGCTGGCCAGACACGCAGGTAGATTAAGTTCTTCGTCTTTTGCCGGAATGAGAACTGAAACCGGAATCTTGGATGAACTAGATGTCATAATCGAGTGCTTGAACCTAAATGCGGTCGAGTTTTGGTGGATGAAATGCGATCGGCACAGCCGCGCCGACGACTTGAACAGCGAGGGATATTGCCTATAGCCTAATGCCTGCTGGTCGATTTCGGTGCAAAAATCAGGCCGCGGATGGCTGCGCTCAAATAACCGATTTGACCCCAGGCAAAAACGAAATTTTCAAAGCGCAGCCCTGGATCTCTAATATATTTAAAAGACTTCCAGACACCCCTCAATATTCTTTCACCCCCCCGCCCAAGCTGAGCAATACCGGCTCGATCGGACAATTGTTCGCGATAACACTCGCTGATGCCTTGCCACCACCCGCGCTCTAGAAACCAAGCTTTGTTGAGCCTTTCTGTCGCGACATGGTGAAGCACCAGGGCCTCCGGTAGATAAACTACTTGCCAACCTAACTCTAAAGCTAATTCTGTGGCCCGCAACTCTTCATTTGACAACAATTTTGTGCCGACTCTACCGAGTTTGACATCGAAGCCGCCAATTTGTTCGAGAAAAGCGCGCCGGATCGAATAGTTTACACCCCTCGGAGTCAAACCGGGAGTAGTCACGTAAACGCAACTTTCCCCCAAATCGTAAACTCCCAAGTTTTGGGTCAATCCCGGTGACAGCCATTCGGGCGGGGAGACTCCACAAGGCCAGAGCAAATTGACTTTGCCACCAGCTACGGCGAGTTGTTGATTGCTTTGATAAGCCGCGTGCAGCACCCTGAGCCAATTCGGCTCAGCAATAGCGTCGTCGTCGAGATAAGCTAATATTTCACTGCGAGCTTGCTTAGCGCCTGTGTTCCGGGCTACTGACAGACCGATTTCGGGTTCCCAGACGTACTTGAGGCGCCGATCGCCCTGTCTTGCTTCTACCACCTCGCGGGTGCGCGAGGTCGAACTTTCGGGGCTTGCATAATCGCTAGAAGCGTTATCCACTACTACTACTTCAAAGTTGTCGGGAAAATCCTGTACCAGCAAGCTGTCGATCGCCCCACCTAAATAGGCGGCGCGATTGTGGGTGCAAATAATCGCTGATATCTGAGGACGATCTGGCATAAATAACAGCTTGGGAAATACGGGGGTTCTCGATCGACTTACTCTGATATTGTCTCATCAATGCTATTATCGCTTAAAAAGCATTTGGTAGTTGGCCGTTTAAATCATAATGGGTAATGGGTAATGGGTAATGGGTAATGGGTAATTGGTTATTGGTAATGGATAATTGTGTTTAATCCTTGGTATGTGACTGCTGACTAATGACTAATGACTAATGACTAATGACTAATGACTAATGACTAATGACTAATGACTAATGACTAATGACTAA
>NZ_JAUBTL010000124.1:0-4180 GCF_036702475.1 Microcoleus sp. D2_18a_B4 | reverse complement strand
AGCGACTTAGAAAACGCCTATCAACTCGGACAACTCATCGCCGAAGCAGGATGGATATTGCTAACTGGCGGTAGAAAGGTCGGCGTCATGGATGCCGCCAACAAGGGAGCAAAATCAGCTAACGGTTTAACAGTCGGCTCTTCTCCCTTTTTCATGATTATTATATGTAAAAATACTTAGTAATTAATAAAATCGAATTAGACTTTTCCGAGATATTACTTATGTGCTAGTTTATTAAAATTGATATTATTTTTGTTTATTACATGATATTCTAAGAAATAGAATTTTTTTATAGCGGCAACCGATAGAAAATGGCATTTGTGCCATTTTCTATCCCCACAATCTTTTTATCAATAGAAGGCTTAACCTCTCATGGCTACAAATTTTAGATCAGATCGTGTAATAGTCAAACTGAAGCCTATCGCGTCTTCAAGTGCAATTACCAACTTGCAGGCAGTAATCGGAGTCACAAAAGTCACCAAAGCCTCACAAGTTGGGATTGACATTTGGCAGATTCCTTCAGGAAAGGTTGAAGAAACAATATCCGCTTATAAAAATGATCCCCGCGTTGAATACATAGAGCCGGATTATATTATCACCCTTGATGATGTCCAAACAACGAGTCCTACTCAAGAAAAATTAGCAACAATTACACCCCAAACCACAACTCCCAATGATCCTGGCTATTCCCAATTATGGGGACTCAACAACACAGGTCAAACTGGGGGAACAGCCGATGCAGACATCGATGCCTCCGAAGCGTGGGATATTCAAAAGGGAAACCCAAACACAGTTATTGGCGTTATTGATACAGGAGTGGATTACAACCATCCCGACTTAGTGGGCAATATCTGGACAAATCCAGGGGAAATCGCCGGAGATGGCATCGATAACGACAATAACGGATATATTGATGATGTTCGCGGCTGGGACTTTGCCTATAACGACAATGACCCGATGGATGTGGACGGACATGGCACCCATGTTTCGGGAACCATTGCCGGAAAAGGCAATAACAGCGTTGGAGTGACAGGGGTTGCCTGGAATGCCAAGATTATGCCACTTAAGTTTTTAGATGATAGTGGTTATGGCAACACATCTGATGCGATTTTGGCAATTAATTATGCTACGGCGAAGGGCGTCAAACTTACTAATAACTCTTGGAGTGGGGGAGACTACAGTCAAGCCCTATCCGATGCCATCAATACCGCCGGACAACAGGGGGCTTTATTTATTGCTGCGGCAAGTAATGACTACGGACAGAACAATGACATAATACCTGCTTATCCTGCCAGCTACAATCCATCTAATATTATCTCTGTTGCCTCAACCACCAGCACCGATGGACTCTCATATTTCTCCAACTTTGGACCCACCAGTGTTGATTTAGGAGCGCCCGGTTCTGAGATTTATAGCACCACACCCGGAGGAAATTATGGCCTGTTGTCTGGGACATCCATGGCAGCTCCCCATGTCACCGGCGCGGCGGCGTTGCTGTGGTCTCAAAATCCGACTTGGACAGCACAGCAAGTTAAAAACAGGCTGCTGGAAACAACTGATGCTATTTCTGCTCTTAGTGGTAAGACGGTTTCAGGGGGTCGGTTGAACATTAACAATGCTTTGGGGGGCTCTACCCCACCAGGATCGAGCGCCAATGATAACTTTACGAACCGGATTGTGCTAAGTGGCGTACCTGTGAGTACAACCGGCTCAAATATTGGAGCCACTGGAGAAGTAGGTGAACCTAGCCAAAGTGGGACAACTAACTCAGTTTGGTGGTCTTGGACAGCACCGAGTAGCGGGACTTTTAATATTGACACCAGAAGCAGTAATTTCGATACTTACTTGTCGGTTTTCACGGGTTCTGCGGTTAATAACCTAACTCTGATTGGCTCCAATGATGATGGGGGAGGGAATTTGACTAGCCTGCTTAGCCTGAATGCGACAGCCGGGACAACCTATCAAATAGCTGTTGATGGTTTTAGCAGTAATACCGGTCAGATTCAACTTAATATTGTCGTTCCCCCTCCACCCAATGACAATTTTGCCAACCGAATTGCTTTGACAGGTGCAACAGCCAACGGTACAGGCTCCAATGTAGGAGCAACAGGAGAAATAAGCGAACCGTCCCAAAGTGGGACAACTAACTCGGCGTGGTGGTCTTGGACAGCACCGAGTAGCGGGACTTTTACTATTGACACCAGAAGCAGTAATTTCGATACTTACTTGTCGGTTTTTACGGGTTCTGCGGTTAATAACCTCAGTCTGATTGGCTCCAATGATGATGGGGGAGGGAATTTGACTAGCCTGCTTAGCCTGAATGCGACAGCCGGGACAACCTATCAAATAGCTGTTGATGGTTTTAGCAGTAATACCGGTCAGATTCAACTTAATATCGCTCCAACTGGCGATACCATCGCACCCACAGCCAGCAGTTTCAACCCCGTTGATAATGCTACAGGGGTTGCCGTTGGTGCGAACTTAGTCCTCAACTTCAGCGAAGCCATTCAAAAAGGTGCAGGCAATCTTATCATTAAGAAAGTTTCTGATAATTCTGTGGTAGAAACCATCCCAGCAACTGCGGCTAATATCACTGTCAGTGACAGTCAACTCACGATTAACCCAACAGCAGATTTAGGGCAAAACACAGAATACTACGTGGAAATTGCCAACGATGCAATTAAAGATTTAGCTGGCAACAATTATGCTGGTATTACCGGAAATAGCACTTGGAATTTCACCACTACAGGCCCAAGTGTTTTGAATGATAAGTTTGCCAACCGGATTGTGCTAAGTGGCGTACCTGTGAGTACAACCGGCTCAAATATTGGAGCCACTGGAGAATTCGGTGAACCTAGCCAAAGTGCAACCACTAACTCAGTTTGGTGGTCTTGGACAGCACCGAGTAGCGGGACTTTTAATATTGACACCAGAAGCAGTAATTTCGATACTTACTTGTCGGTTTTCACGGGTTCTGCGGTTAATAACCTAACTCTGATTGGCTCCAATGATGATGGGGGAGGGAATTTGACTAGCCTGCTTAGCCTGAATGCGACAGCCGGGACAACCTATCAAATAGCTGTTGATGGTTTTAGCAGTAATACCGGTCAGATTCAACTTAATATTGTCGTTCCCCCTCCACCCAATGACAATTTTGCCAACCGAATTTCTTTGACAGGTGTAACAGCCAACGGTACAGGCTCAAATGTAGGAGCAACAGGAGAAATAAGCGAACCGTCCCAAAGTGGGACAACTAACTCGGCATGGTGGTCTTGGACAGCACCCCGTAGCGGGACTTTTACTATTGACACCAACAACAGTAATTTCGATACTTACTTGTCGGTTTTCAGTGGTGATGCGGTTAATAACCTCAGTCTGATTGGCTCCAATGATGATGGTGGAGGGAATAACACTAGCCTGCTTAGCTTGAATGCGACAGCCGGGACAACCTATCAAATAGCTGTTGATGGTTTTAGCAGTGCTACAGGTTCGGTTCAACTTAATATTGCACCCGATATTGCAGCCGCCGATACAAATGGCTCTGCTGGCGCTGATAACTTAATCGGAACTGCCAATCCAGAAACCATCAATGGATTGGCCGGCAACGACACCCTCAACGGAGCTGCTGGAAACGACACCCTTAATGGTAACGAGGATAATGATAGTTTAGACGGAGGACTTGGACTCGACCAACTTACAGGCGGATTGGGTAACGATATTTACGTTGTGGATCATCCCGGAGATGTCGTCAGTGAACTTCCAGCTCAAGGAACCGACTTGGTGCAATCTGGCGTCCCCTACACCTTACCTGCTGAAGTTGAAAACCTCACTTTAACAGAGCTCATTGCGATTAACGGTACCGGAAATACTTTAGCCAACATCATCAGCGGCAGCGTCGGTTCTAATTTCCTCAATGGATTGGCCGGCAACGACACCCTCAACGGGGCTGCTGGAGACGACATGCTTTATGGTAACGAGGATAATGATCGTTTAAACGGAGGACCCGGAGCCGACCAACTTACAGGCGGATTGGGTAACGATATTTACGTTGTGGATAATGCAGGAGATGCCGTCACTGAACTTGCAGGTGAGGGAATCGACGAGGTGCGCTCAACTATCACCTACACCTTACCTGCACAAGTTGAAAACCTCCGTTTAGAAGGCACCGCTGCGATTAACG
>NZ_JAUBTL010000123.1:0-5362 GCF_036702475.1 Microcoleus sp. D2_18a_B4 | reverse complement strand
ATTCTGACCAATTCTTTTTCAAGAATTCTCCAAAAGCCTCTTGACAAAAAACTTACAGCCTTAACTTGTCACCAATGGTTTGCACCCGTTATTCGATCTTGGCCAAGAGTTGCAACAAAAAAACATTTACATTGCCGATTATACGGGTAGCGACCAACACTATCGCGCGCCTTCAAAAATTGGAGGCGGCAGCTATGAAAAAGGCAGAAAATTCTTGCCAAAACCGCGAGCTTTTTTCGCTTGGCGGTGGACGGGAATCCGCGATCGCGGTGAACTGGTGCCGATCGCCATTCAACTAGATCCGACCCCAAATAGCCATCTTTACACCCCGTTCGATCCTCCTGTGGATTGGCTGTTTGCGAAACTCTGCGTGCAAGTAGCAGATGCCAATCACCACGAAATGAGTTCGCATTTAGGTCGAACTCATCTGGTGATGGAACCAATCGCGATCGTCACCGCCCGACAGTTGGCTAAAAATCACCCCCTTAGCCTGCTGCTGAAACCGCACTTTCGGTTTATGCTGGTCAACAACGAGCTGGCGCGTTCTTATTTGATCGCTCCGGGCGGGCCCGTCGATGACTTGCTAAGCGGTAGCTTGCCAGAGACAATGGAAATAGCTAGAGAGGCTTGCAGTAACTGGAGTCTGGATCAATTTGCCTTCCCAACCGAACTGAAAAATCGGGGCATGGACGATCCAAATCAACTGCCTCACTATCCTTACCGAGATGATGGATTACTGCTGTGGAATGCGATCGAAACCTTTGTCTCCGGCTATCTCAAACACTTTTACCCGACGAAAGAGGCGATCGCCCAAGATGTGGAACTGCAAACCTGGGCTCAAGAATTAGCGTCTGATAACGGCGGTAAAGTCAAAGGAATGCCAAGCAAAATCGACACAGTTGAACAATTAATTAAAATTGTCACAACTGTAATTTTCACCTGCGGCCCGCAGCATTCAGCCGTCAATTTTCCCCAGTACGAATACATGGCTTTTGCCGCCAATATGCCCTTGGCAGCCTACCGGGACATTCCCAAAATTAATGCTTCTGGGACTCTCGAAGTGATTACGGAAAAGGACATTTTACGGTTGCTTCCTCCGTACAAGCGAGCGGCTGAACAACTGAAAATTATGTTTATTTTGTCAGCTTATCGATATGACCGTTTAGGTTTTTACGATAAATCTTTCCGAGAACTCTACCGGATGAGTTTCGACGAAGTTTTTGCGGGAACGCCGATCCAAGTTTTAGCCAGACAGTTCCAGCAAAATTTGAATATGGCAGAACAAAAGATTGATGCCAACAATCAAAAACGAGTAATCCCTTACTTTTCTCTCAAGCCGTCGTTGGTGCTAAATAGCATCAGTATTTAGGAGTGTATTTTGGGGGCGGGCGACACACCCAACCCCTACTCCCCACAAGAAAATTCCTTTGCCCATTCTCAGCTTTTGTAGTCTTCAGCGATCGAGCAATTTACAGACATTGTTCCAGAGGAATCAGTGAAGGTAACTTCATCTTGATAATGCCGGGGTGTTTCCACCAGCAACCGCCAAGCGTCGCCAGCATCAATTAAATTCATGCGATCGGGATAGTGAGTTTGCAACAACTCTTGCACCATCGGATAATAGTCTGAGTTGATGCTGGGGAAAATATGATGCTCTGTGTGGTAAGAGAAATTCAAGTGCAGCAGGTCAAATATTTTAGGAACCCGCACAGAAGCACTGTTGATCAGCGGGTCATTAATGGCGGTCATCCGGCAACCCATGTGGTTGGTATAGATGTAAAACATTGCGCCTGCATGACCCATTGCGATCGGCAAAAAGTAGGCAAGAGCGATTTTGAGCGGATGAAAATTTAGGTAGAATAAAATGCTCGCATGAATGCCTAAAATTCCCAGACATTCAAATGCGATTCTCAATCTATCTTTAGGACTAACTGTAAAGGCAGCCGGTACGTAATCAACAGATTTATCGTTAAATAACAGCACCGAGGTGAGATTGCGGAAATTATGCACTAACCACGAACCCGCCATCCCTACAATTAACCACACCGGATTGACTTCCACCGACGGTACAAACAGATTTTGAATCCATTTTCCCCAAGTATCTGGTTGCTGGTACAGATAGTTGCGATCGGGATCGGCCACAGAATTCGTGTTATTGTGATGTACGAGGTTGTGCAGATTTTTCCACTGAGTAGGTGGCATAAACAGCATACTTAGTCCCAAAAAGGCGATCGGATAAGTCAGGCGCGACTTTTTCTGAACGCTACCGTGCATCAAATCGTGGGAGCTAAATAGCAAAACTATGATACTATTACCCATCATGACGGCTAAAGGTAAGTAAAGCCATAAAAGGTAGACAGGCCAGCGATCGAGATTATCAGCAATTCCCCATCCTAACAATAAAATCCCGATATTTATCAGCAGTATCCCTAACTTGCTGGAATTCGCTTCAAAGGCCTCTGATGGCAGCAGCGGACGCAATTTTTTAACATATACCGAGTGGTGAATTAGCGTTTCTTTGCCTAAAGTCGGCGTTGCCGTCTTGTCTAGAGTATTGAGTGATTTTTCTGATTTCATGTGATCGCTAAGAGGATGTTGAGGGGACTTAATAAGTTTCTAAATTTAATTAGATCCCGTACCAGATTTTAGATTGAACCCACACATAAATCCGGCGGCTTATTGTTGTCAGGATGCGGAGATTTTATCTGTCTCCACTGCGGCTATCCGGGAGCTTGCGATCAAATTGCTTGAGATCGAGGCGGCCTGATTGTTCTACCAAGATATTATTGTATCCTATAAAAATATTTTTGGAACAACTATTAAAGGCTTACCCATCGATAATAGTCTCCCACTTTTGAGTTTGGTTTAATCCCAATAACCAATCATAAATAACCTATAAAATTAAAAAAGTCCGTTTCCCTGAACAATTTCTTTAATTGTCGTCAGCGTATCTAACCCGATCAATCCCCGACGATAACCTTTTTGGTTGGACATTCCCAAAAATATCGCATCTCCCCGATTTTGATAGCGCCAAAACCGAGGTGAGGCATTAATAAAAGTTGAGGCGCTGTTAACATCCAGAGCAAATTGGCGACTTTCTAAGTAAGATTCAGTGGCAATGCAGTCAGCGTGACCACTGCTGTAGCGGTTGATCCAGCCGATCGCAATCTCTAAACTATCGACAACTTTAAACGCTATGGTTTTGTTTAAATACGGTTGAGTCCACTCGTATGGTTCCGCCAGCTTCAACTCTGGGAAATCTGCAACAAGATCCGCATCGCCGCTAATTTGAAAGCCTTTTTCTTTTAAACTGTTCCACAGCCTGACTAAGGAAGAAGGCTTTTGGTTGCGATCGATCAGCACTTTCTCGATCGCATTAACAGGATCGGGCACGCTTTGATGACTGTCCAAAATCATCCACCTTGCCATCTCCAAACTACCAGTCGGCGACCAATAAAGGTAACAATTTCCCATTGCCGACCTCAAAACTGGTGCTGTACACAGCCTAACTACCTGCTGCACCAAACTTGGTCTACCGTAGGGAATAATTAAATTGAGATATTGGTCTTGAGTGACCAATTCTCGGATCGAAGCGCCCCGATCCGGCGGCAGTATCTGCAAACATCCCGATGGCAAACCTACCTCATCGATCGCCGAAACCAAAGCTTCTCCAATTACTGTATTAGTTTGCCAGCTTTCGCTGCCGCCTTTAAGAATCAAACTGTTAGCGCTTTTGAGAGACAAACCCGCGGCGATCGCCCCCAACTCTGGAAACGCCTCGTAAATTAGAGCGATCGCCCCCAGTGGTAGCGACTGACAGTACACCTGACACCGATCGACCTGATAAGAAGCATTGATCACCCTACCGATCGGATCTGGCATTTCCCCCAACCGTTGCAGAATTTGCACAGTTGTCTTGATCCGTTCCGGCGTCAGCTTCAGCCACTCCACAATCAACTCGGGAATGGCCATGTCCCGACTCGCTTCTAGATCCAGAGTATTTGCTTCTAAAATGTCATTTTGCCGACGTTTCAGCGAGCCCGCCATCGCCTGCAAAGCTGCGGCGCGATCGGCACTCTTTGTCGCCGCCAACTCCAAAGAAGCTTGATAAGCGCGACGCGCGACATTTGCGGCATCTGATGAATGGGTAAAATCCTCTATTATCATCTAGCTAACGCCTGTAAGCGAGCCATACCATCAGCGCCGGCAGCATTGCTAGCAGCACGGCGACCATTGCCCACAGAATGATATTCGGGCCCGGCGAGTGTAGCGCCAAGGGCAACCAAATAACTAGCGGCACCAATATCATACCCAAAGCCAGTGGCAAGTAATGGGCCTTCAAACCCGGATGCGCTCTGTTCCACTGGTGGCCCGTCCACCGCCAAGCCTGCTTGTAAGGATAGTTCGTTGATAGTTGCTCGATCACGTCTCCACTTTCGTCCAATACAAATATTTGTTGACAGCGGTTGCAGCCAAAGGCTTCTGTCAACGTTATGGGAACTAGACGACCCCGCCGTCGGCAAGGACAGGGGTACTCATCGTTTAAGTCAATCTTTGGAGCTTTTTGAGATGGCACTAGCGATCGGATAAAAAAAGCGTTTTTGCAAAAATAATCGTTAACATATCCACTTAGTCAAACTTGTCAATTCCGCCCTAGCGAGGCTTTCAACTGCCTCTTCCGAGATCTCGCCCGATCGGCAATTTTGACTTGCAAGTTCTGCATTCAATCTTACCACTAACTTAGGTATTTTCAACCATCCTTATGGAGTATACCGAAAACTTTCTTGATCTACTTTCCGGTGTTCTTGACCGGTTTTCTTGATTTTGTTTATCTTCTAAAGCGGGTGACGCGATTCGAACGCGCGACATTCACCTTGGCAAGGTGACGCTCTACCACTGAGCTACACCCGCATTTCCTGCGGTATTAACAATATTGTCTCAATTCTCTAAATTTGTCAAGTCTTTTTAGTAAGTTTTTTTCACAAACCCAGTAAACCCCCCCCAAACCCACTCCCCACCTGCAATTTCAGCAGCCAGATCATTAACCAAATCAGTAATTGCCGTGAAAATTGACCGCCATCGGCCCACGGCAAAGCTACAATCAAGCTGGAATTGTGGGAGAACACTGTCATGTCAGATTTAAATCGCGGAATCATGAAGTTCAAGGGAGCTGACAGTCCTATAGCGATCGCCATTTCGGCGATTGTCATTGCCGGCGGAATCGGCTTCTTGATCTGGTGGGCGCTGCAATCAGCCTACACCTTCAGCTAACAGACTACTCAAACTTGACACTCCGGGCGCCTGAAGGCGCAGGGATTCTTGGATCAATCAGTCAACTTGCTCGTTGATGTCACCACCAATG
>NZ_JAUBTL010000122.1:881-5540 GCF_036702475.1 Microcoleus sp. D2_18a_B4 | reverse complement strand
ATGCCGTATTTGGTGGCAAACAAGACGATCGCATTTTTGGCGATCGCAATGGAGACACATTGTACGGCGATCGCGGTATAGACACCATAATCGGCGACAACGGCAACAACATCGACTTGACTGGTAACGACGGCGACCTGATTTTCGGCGGTTCTTCAGGCGATGCCATTGCTAGCAACCAAGGTTCCGACACCCTTTACTCCGGCAAAGCTGGCGACATCGCCTTTGGTGGCAAAGAAGACGACCTGATCTGGGGTGACAAAGGCCCAGATACCCTTTCCGGCGACAACGGAGACGACTCTGTGTTTGGTGGCGTGCTCAACTCCCTCGATAGCGACCCCGACGGCTTCGATTTACTGACAGGAGGCGATGGCAACGACTTACTTAACGGCGAAGAACAAGACGATACCTTGCTGGGTGGCAACGGACGGGATTTGCTGTTTGGAGGCAAAGGGGGCGATCGCATTTTTGGCGAAACTGACTCGGATACTCTTTACGGCAATCTAGGTTCCGACACCATAATCGGCGACTACGGCACTCAACAAGCCAGTACAATTGCCACGGATGAAGCGGACTTAATTTTCGGTAACGACATCGGCGATCTCATCGGCGGTGGCAGCGGTAACGATAGTATTTTTGGCGGCAAAGGTAACGACTTAGTTTATGGTGGCAAAGACAACGACCGGATTTGGGGCGAACTCGGTTCCGACACCATTGTCGGGGATGAGGGGGACGATTCGCTTTATGGCGGCTTGCAAAATCAGTTAGTGTCCGATGTGGATGGCCGCGACTTGCTATTTGGAGGAGAGGGGAATGACTTTCAGGGTGGGGGTGAGAGTTCCGATTCTTTGAGTGGGGGTTTTGGTAACGATACCCTTCGTGGAGGCAAGGATGACGATGTAGTACAGGGAGATGCTGGCAACGACTTGATGTACGGCGATGATGCCAGCGATATTTTGTGCGGCGATGAAGGTAACGATACCATTAGTGGCGATCGCGGGGAAAATCTGCGAGGCGCTGTGGGCTCTAACGGCCAGCAAGACTGCATCAACGGTGGCAGTGGGGATGACCTGTTATACGGCAATGAAGGTCAAGATACTCTCAATGGTGATGATGGTAATGACACTATTTACGGCGGGAAAGATAGCGATATTCTCAATGGGGGTGTTGGGGATGACTGGCTGTTTGGCGATGGGGGAGATGATACTTTGATTGGAGGTATTGGGAACGATCGCTTTGTGTTAAGCGCTAATAGCGGTATGGATACTGTGCTCAATTTTTCCGTAGGAACTGATAAGTTTTTCCTGGCTGGTGGCTTGAGTTTTGAGGCTTTGCAACTTAACTCGATGGCTAATGGCACACTGCTACAAGTTGCGGCGACTGGTCAGGTTTTGGCTCAGATTTTTGGGGCTAATAATCCTCTGAACTCTCTCGATTTTCTAACTATTTCTCGGTAAGGATAAAAGCGCATTTAATCGGCGCGCTTTTGCCGATATTCTACACGCTCGCTTTGTTAAATAAACCGGGCTTGTAGAATATTTTTAACTCAATGAACATCAAGCTCTTGACTTATTTGATGTTCGACTGAGCGACTACCATGAAATTGGTTTTAGTGAGGAATTCATTCCTGAGTAAAGTCAAAAGGCAGAATTTAGGGCGACAAAAGTTATAACGTTTACTTTACACAAACAGATATTATTTGATATGGGACTGATTGACTACCATAAAATTGGTTTGTTATCTGGACTTACGTCCTAATAAAAGTCTGAGGGGTCAAACCCCCTATTACTACAAATACGAACACTTGTCAACTAGCTTGTGAAAAAAAAAATCGCACTTCACGGCGTAATTTTCTTGCATCGCGGGCGTTTTTTTTATACTAAAAAAAATCTGCGCCTAGTCAGAGTTGGCTAAAAAACGCCTGATTTCCAAGGTAAATACAGCGAACTGCTACTTTGGGAAGATGTCGATAAAAAAAATATCGCAGTAAATTGAACTTGTTAAGTATGCGAAGCCGAGAAATTAGCAAGTAGAAATTTCCCATTAGCAATTAACAATAATATCTACCACTGAAGGTTGACAATTAACACGTCAAGGAGCTATGTAACTCATGAAAAAATTAGGGTGCAACTACTCTTCCCCAGTTCAAAAATTAAGTTACGCGACAGGCGACAAAGACTGCATAAAAGCTCGTGTGATCGGGGAGCCGTTAGCGGGCGATCGCCTGAGCGATATTTACTGTTTAACAAAAACGAGTCTTCGCGTCAAAACCGCGCCTAAAAAACATTTAGTTTGCATCGATCCGAGGGTAGAGAATTATCAGCATCTTGCCAGCGGAGTCAAACCGGGGACAGAGATAATTGTCCTGGATCAAACTCTGGACGGAGTAGAACAAATTACCGAGATTCTAGCTAAACGCAGCTTAATTGCCAGCCTTCAGATTGTTGCTCACGGCAATGAAGCTTCCGTGCAACTGGGGTCAACTGTACTAAAGGATGAAAACTTACCAAAGTACGATCGGCATTTGCAGCAGTGGCGAAAGGCATTCAGCGAAAAAGCCGATATTTTATTATTAGCGTGCAGGGTTGGGGCTGGAAAATCAGGGATTGCTTTCGTGCGGAAGCTGAGAGAATTAACAGGGGCAAATATAGCGGCTTCCAACAGTCTAATTGGCCGTGCAAAATTAGGAGGAAAGTGGCAATTAAATGTTACAGCAGGACGAGTAAAAACCGCAATAGCCTTTGAAACAAAAACCCAGGAAACTTACAGCGCTGTCCTCATTAATTTAGTGGACGAAAGTTTTCAAGACGCAAGTCTAATTGGGCCTTGGCTCTCTGGGGTCCGCGACACGGAGTCAGTGGCTCCAGCTTTAACAGCAGGAACTGGAACGGAGAGTTTTCCGGGTTTGAACATCGACCCGCCTGGCAGCGGGGCTTTGAGATTAACTTCAAGCAATTTTAACCAATCTACTTTTGTCATCTATAACAGTCAGGTACCAGTCAGCAGCGGCCTTAAAATTGTCTTCGATATATTTGCCTACAACGGCACTTCACGTCCTCCGGCTCCAGCCAATTCGACAGGGGACGGCACAAGTTTCTTTTTAATTGACGGTACGGTGACGCCAACAAAAGCTGGAGGCTTTGGAGGTTCTCTCGGCTACGCCCAAAATACAGGTGAACCCGGTTTAGTTGGAGGTTATTTAGGAATTGGATTTGATGAATTCGGAAATTTTTCAGTTGAAGATAGAGGGCGTATAGACGGAATTGGGGCGAGACCAGATTCGGTAACGCTTCGAGGTAGCGAATCTACGCAATATCAGTTTTTAACTTCTGCGTTTGTGCCGCAGGGAATAGATAATATTCCCGATACCGTAAATCCTGTGGCTCCAAACGGGCTGAACAACGCCATTACTAGCACTCGCGAAGCAGCCAGAAGAAGAGTTCAAATTATTTTGGAACCCCCCACTTCTGCAACGCCAAACCGTCTCACTGTTAACTTTGACCTCGACAATGATGGTTCGTTTACAGATGTGGGCGAGACTATTATCGACATTGACAATTTAGAGGACATAAACGGGCCAATCCCGGCAACATTCAAATTTGGTTTTGCTGGTTCAACGGGAGACGCAACAAATATTCACGACATTCGCACTTTGTCTATCCAAACTATAGACGTGCCGCCTACTACAGCAGATGTTGCGACAACGAAAAAAGGCCCGCCCGCTGCGGCACCAGGCAGCGCCATTACTTACACAGTTACGACGGTAAATAACGGCCCGGACGATGCCGAAAACGTGGTGGTTGAAGATCAATTGCCCCGAGGGGCAGTATTTGGCAGTGCCGACGGCAACGGCACTTTCAACTCGACAACGAGACTGGTTTCCTGGCGTATTCCGAATTTACCTCTTGGGGCCACAGCCACCCGCACCGTAACTGTTACGGCCCCAACTACACTCGGCCCTATTACAAACAGTGTATTCAGCAGCAGCAGCACGATCGATCCCGTACCCGCCAACAACAGCGGCAGCAGCCCGTCGGCGAGAGTCACCACCACTATTACGAACGATATTGCCGATGTAGTGACGGTCAAAAGCGGGCCCCCTACTGCGGCTGCGGGCTCGACAGTCACCTACACAATTACGGCGACTAACAGTGGGCCGAGTGCGGCAACCAATGTGGCGATCGCCGACAGCATTGTTCCTGGTTTAACAGGAGTCAGCGTGTCGGAGGGCGGAAGTTACAACGCAACTACAGGTATTGTGACTTGGACGGCGATCCCATCCCTAGCCAGCGCAGCCAGCGCCAACAGAACCGTCAGTTTCGCAGTTCCCGCCACCGGCGGCCCCATCGCCAACACTGCTAGCAGCACCTCAAATACCCCAGACCCCAATCCCGGCAACAACAACGGCAGCAGCCCCGAAGCAAGAGTCACCACCACGATCGCCGCTAGCGCCGATGTTGTTACGCGCAAAACCGGGCCCGCTACTGCGGCGGCAGGCTCGACAGTCACCTACACAATTACGGCGACTAACAGTGGGCCGAGTGCGGCAACCAATGTGGCGATCGCCGACACCATTGTTCCGGGTTTAACAGGAGTCAGCGTGTCGGAGGGCGGAAGTTACAACGCAACTACAGGTATTGTGACTTGGACGGCGATCCC
>NZ_JAUBTL010000122.1:0-781 GCF_036702475.1 Microcoleus sp. D2_18a_B4 | reverse complement strand
ATCCCTAGCCAGCGCAGCCAGCGCCAACAGAACCGTCAGTTTCGCAGTTCCCGCCACCGGTGGCACCGTCGCCAACACTGCTAGCAGCACCTCAACGAGCCCAGACCCCAATCCCGACAACAATAACGGCCGCGCTCCCGGCGCAACTGTTACCACCACTATCACCGCTGCCCCGACTCCGACTCCCCCACTCCCACCGACTCCGACTCCCCCACCCCCACCGACTCCGACTCCGACTCCCGCCAACCAACCACCGATAGCTAGCAACGTCAACCTCGAAATCGCCCCCAGCAGCACTGTGGCGATCGCAGGACTCGGAGGAAGCGACCCCGACGGTTCGATCGCATCCTTCACCATCAACACCCTCCCACCAGCAAATGAAGGGCTGATATTTTTAGGCAATCCCGAAACCGGCGGCCGGATTGTCACCGCCGGTGAAATTCTGACACCTGCTGACATTAACCAATTATTTTTCCAATCGACAGGCAACTTTACAACAGCAAATTTCACCTACAGCGCTACAGACAACCAGGGGGCCACCAGCCCCGCCAGCGCTACTGTATCGGCGCTGCTGCCGGTGCCAAACCAACCGCCCCTAGCTAACAACGTCAACCTTGAGATCGGCCCCAGCAGCGCTGTGGCGATCGCAGGACTAGGCGGCACAGATCCAGACGGGTTGATCGCATCCTTCACCATCAACACCGTCCCACCAGCAAATGAAGGGCTGATATTTTTAGGCAATCCCGAAACCGGCGGCCGGATTGTCACCGCCGGTGAAATT
>NZ_JAUBTL010000121.1:0-5731 GCF_036702475.1 Microcoleus sp. D2_18a_B4 | reverse complement strand
GTCCCGCCCGTCCTTTTTGGACGGGCGGGACGCCCATCCCACTTTCAAGAGTGGAAGTTATTTAATTCTCATTCCTTAACAGTCAAGTTTGAGCGACTTCTTGTGGGGAGTAGGGGTTGGGCGTCCCGCCTGCCCAAAAAATACAATTTAGGTGGGCTTACTTACAGCTTATTGATGTGGCAGGATCACATCAAAAAAAGCATCCTCCAAATCATAACCAAACATCTGCGACATCGCCATCAACTTCGATTTACTGGGAATTCCCTGCTGATTCAACCAATCAGTCAACACAAAAATTTTGTTCATCAAAAACATTTCCAAAGCTTCAGGATTGTACTGAATACCTTGGGTGCGGTGGAACTGGTGCGGCACCAACATCGCCGCATAGCGCGCCAATTCTCCCCCTTTCCAATCCAGCAAAAATGGCAGCCAAGGATAACAAGCATCCAAGCGAATAAACCACAGCCGCACTTCGGGAATTTCCGAAATTTCTCGCGGATCTAACTCTTCGCGCGGATACTCAATTTCAAATTGTAGCTGTTGTTCGTTTTGGGCGATCGCTCCTTCTGCCAGCCACTTTTCAATCACAGTCCCCACGGGAGACAAATCTAAACTGTTTATGCGATCGGCATCTATCGATATCATAATACTCATAAAAAGTCAACCCTATAGCAGTAAGTTGGGCAGGGGCGGGTTTATGAGACTATCGATCTCAACCAAATATTGTTGGAAAAACCCGCCCCTACAGGTTATTGAGAATGGTGTCACATCTCATATATATCCTACCTATAATATCACTACCAATGCCCAATTATCAATATTATCAATTAGCAATGCCCGATCCCCAATTCCCGATGCCCAATTCCCAATTACCCATTTTTCCCAAACTTGCTATCCTGCAAAGAATTACCAATCCCCTGGATAATTCCCCGCCCAATCAAACCAATTCCCCGGCCTATAACCTGAGTCAAAACGTAAACAACCCCAGCACCCAACAGGGAAATAACTGCGCGAACTCTAGGTGCGATCGCATCCCTGGTTTCCAGCAGCAAAGTCAAGGCTAACTGCCACCCAGGAAGCTGTGCTAACTCCAGATTTCTCGGAGCATAAATAGAAATTCTCTTAATTCCAGAATCGCCCAAAACAAACAGCCAAAACCTGCTTTCAAAAATAGCTTTCGGTTCCACAAAATATCTATCCCAGCTATATCTCCACGACAAATCATTCCGAAATCTCTCAATTTCTCGCGTCGAAATCAACTTACCATCGTAAAAAATTTGCTTGATTTCTTCAAGATTTGCCAAATTATTTAGTAGAGGCTGTATCACTCCGCTAGCAACTTGAATTGCCAAATTTTCCAACAAAGCTTCAGATCGCTGCATTGCTTCCGGGCTGCCAGCCAAACAAGAAATATTGTCAACTGTTAGAGGAATTTCAAATAGCAAATGTGCAAACAAATCAACTGTCATCGGTATTTTGTCAAGGATTTCTGCTGCAACTACATCAGCATCTGCCAGCAGCATCGGCACAACTTCTACGCCGCTGCCTGCCAAGAGATAAGCAGCGCTTTCCTCTTGACTTTCTCCCAGTTTCAAGCTTGTTTGACTGCCCTCAAGAACCAGAGTTTCTCCCGTTGGCACTGTATAGTATCTGCCAAAAAAATCTATGATTGTCGCCTCCCACAAATCCCGTAAAATAGCAGGCATTTTTTGCGACAATTGAGTTGGCTGCACTTGCGAAAAGCGCAATTCCTCCAGCAAATCCTTTAACTTCCGCAGGATGCAACTCATCAATTCACGCTTTTTGGTCGATCGCAAAATATCAATTTCCAAAGGCAAGCCAGTCAAATTCACCAAATCAAATTGCAATTTAGCTGCCGCCGAGTCAAACAAGCTACCTTGCCAATTAGTTGCAACCACCAAAGATTCAGCCGAAACTTGGGAATGCGCTAATTGCGATTGAGAATTATTTAACAAATTCTCGCCTCTAATTTCTTCTTTCTCCCCTCTGCCTTCTCCCCTCTGCTTTCTGCCTTCTCCCCTCTTCCTTCTTCCTTCTTCCTTCTTCCTTCTTCCTTCTGCCTTCTGCCTTCTGCCTTCTGCCTTCTCCCCTTTTTCTTCAAATAATAACTGACTGACAATCCAGCGAGCTGCCAGCAATTCTCTGCGGCGCCCACTGAGTACAACCCCATCTAAAATAGAGGGCAAATCTGTCGGATTTGCGGCTCTGAACTCTTGCAAATCAGCTTGGACAACCGCCAAAGTTGCATCTATTTCCCGTAGTCCAGAAAGACAAAAATGAGCCAGCATTTTTTTGTGTACTGGCGTATCAACTGTCGAATTATCTGCATTTTTATCTGCAATTGCTGCGGAGTTTTCTACTGTTTGAACCACCGCTGCATTTAGTTCTATTTCCGAGTTAGCTCCCGCATCCGTCGCCCAATAAGTGCAACCAGATGCCACCGCGCGAATAGCTTCGATTGTCAGGGAAATATCTCTACCTTTAGGACAATAGCCATTCGCGCCCGCAGCCTGTACCTGGACCAACAGCTCCGGTGTCAGCGGCCCGCCTAGCAGCAACAGGGGCAGGTTGGGGTACAAACTTTTGAGTTCGCGACAAAAGGCCAGCGCCTCTATTTGACCCGATCGCCAATTTGAAGTCTCAACAGCCAAAATTGCCAAATCTCCAGGCTTCTTGGCTGTTTCAGAGCCGATCGAGCGAGCTTCTAGAACCCGCAAAGCCTCCTTTCCCGTTGAAACCTCTGCGACAACTTGCAAGTCTGGATACTGCTCGCAAGCAACTCGCAGCCCCAGCCGGAAAATGGGGTCGCCATCGATCGTCAGCAGTTGGAAATTACTCACTTGATTTTAGATTGGAGATTTTAGAGAGCGATCGCGCGAAAACCCAATTACTCGGGGATCAAATTAGCATCAGGAGGCCCAGCCGATTCAGGAATCGAGGGCGGCGCCGGTTCTGGAGCCGGAGCCGGAGGAGGTGGTTCCGGAGCCGGAGCCGGGGCCTCTTCTCTCGCGGGCGGATAGTAAGGTTCCGGCTCCCTCGCGGGCGGATAGTAAGGTTCCGGTTCCGGCTCTCTCGCGGGCGGATAGTAAGGTTCCGGCTCCGGAGCAGGCGGATTGTAAGGTTCGGGAGCCGGGGCCTCTTCTCTCGCAGGCGGATAGTAAGGCTCTGGCTCTGGCGCGTACTCCTCCTGTCGCGGAGCTGGCGCGTACTCCTCTGCTGGAGCTGGCGCGTACTCCTCTGCTGGAGCTGGCGCGTAGTCGCGAGCGGGTTCCGGCGCGTAATCGCGAGCGGGTTCCGGCGGCGGTGCACTGTTGGCTCTAAGTTCAGCACTCCAGCGCCCGATCGCACCTGCTGCCTCTGAATACAGCGCCCTACCGTAACCGATTTGGGAAGCCGTATCGATCGCCGCTCCTAGACTGCCTTGAGATGCCAATTCCGCAGCTCGATCGAGAATCGGTCTGTCTTGAGCAACTTGCAGTTCGCTCACCCACTGATAGACATTATCCTGAGCTTTCGCGTACAAACTCCTACCGCTCTTAATTTGCGAAGCTTTTTCAATAGCAGCACTAAGTTTTCCTTGCTTCGCCAGGGCTATCGCTTCATCCAAAAAAGGCTGATCTTGAATAACTTCTATGCGTTTCGTCCACTGAGCCAGCAGAGTTTGCGCTTCTATCCTGCGAGGGCGGTTTTGAGCAATCAGAACTACCTGAGCGATGCCGCCCTTTAGTCCTTCAACCGTTTGCGCTTCTGCCAACTGCTTCGCCAGAGTCAGAAAAGATTGGTCTTCGATCCGCTCAATTTCCCGGCGCCAAGAAGCCACCAAAGTTTGAGCGTGAATCCGCCGCGGCTGCTTGAGTCCGATGGTTTGCGCTTGCTCGATCGCGAGTCCAAACGTCCCTATGTGACCGAAACTAGCGATCGTGCTCGCCACTTGCAGCCGCAGCAAATCTTGAAACTGCACCTGCAAATTTTCAATTTGAACTTGAGCTTGCTTGTACAGAGGGCGACCCGGAGCTATTTTGCTAGCAGCCCCCTGCCCTTCCAGCAAGCTAAAAATGTGTTGTGGCAGCGGAGTTGATATCGACTGGTTCCACGTCACTGCCTGAGCCCTACCCAACTGCATCAAATCTTGAGCTTCCGCAAACAGTAGCGAATCCTGTGGCACAACAGAAGCAGCCTCGATCGCCCCCGGCAGGTCTTTCGCCGCCAACCGCTTAGTAGCCATTGCCAGCAAAGTCCGGCTCCAGCCCTCAATTTCCTTCTCAGCTTTAGCGCGGGCAAAAAGCTGCGAGTCTATTTTGCGAGCCAGGACGATTGCCTCAGCGAACTTTTGCGGAGTCTCGTCCTTCGCCAAATCTCTAGCCTCTTGCAAGCGCTGCCAGCCGTTTCTTTCCAAAGAAATCTGCTGGATCAGCTCGTTGTAACGCTTCTGACTCCAGAAAATATTTTCCAGCTTAAATAGAGCTTGAGCATAATCCCAGGCTTTCCTTAAATCCTCACTTTTCAAAGCTGCTAGGGCTGTATCGTAGAGTTTTTGGCCCTCCTGCCAATTTTTTTCCCAAGCAGTCACAGCCTCCTCTACCTCTGGGTAAGACCGACTGGTTTTCGGAATTTTCGCCACAATCTCCAGAGCACCTTTCAAATCGCCCTTCTCAATTTTTGCCCTGGCAAATCCCAGAATGGCTTTCGACCATTCCCCTATCAAATGTTGACCTTGCGAGTATAGCGGATGTTCTTTCGGCCAAGCCTGCACCAAGGCCATTGCCGATTCTATCTGTTCTAGCTTGCCCGACTTAGCAGCTTGTTGAGCGCAGTAAAGTCGCTCTCCGTCCGCCGCCAGTGGCGACAGTTGCTGGCAATTCGGCGGTGGCGGCATCGTCAGCAACCACAGAAATGCAGCGGCACCGGTTACTCCAAATCCCACCAGGAGACTCAGCCAGATAAGCTGCCACTGCCAAAAAGTTCTTTTTCCCTCGGTTGGCTGCGCCGTTACGAAGGAACTCGCATCGCCTGTCGCCTCTGCACTGAACTGTGCCGTCGGTTTAGGGGATGGGTTGTATTGCGGTGGTGTGTGGAATTGGTCAGATTGTCGTCTCGCCATTACTTCAGCCTGTCCTGTAATGCGCACTCTTCACGTGACACTCCCACATCAAATCATAGATTGTGATGTCGGCTTCTGACTCCGGTTAAGGAGATCGAGAACTTCCTTCAAGGTACTGGCAATCTTTCCCTCTACGGTGTTTTATAGTGAGGTTCGTGTCTGGCCCCACTGGTTGCTTCCGAGCATTTTAGGCTCAAGAAGCACGTAAATCATACCAGTTATCAAACAATTATTCACAGATTCCGGGGCCGTTTAGCAGAAAAAACAGTATAAAGCCCCGTCTGTCCATCAATTTTAGATTTTAGATTTTAGATTTTAGATTTTAGATTTGACTCCACAGATGAATTGGGAGAGGGATTCAACTAAGGTCTAATATTAAATCCGGATCAGAAATTCCCTTATCAGACTCAGCGGTTGAAACCGCAAATACACAAACTTTCGTCTCCTCCAAGCCGATTAAAAAATCAAGGGGGGACTACAGCCGGATTTGGTTCACACTTTTACGTGTAGCCGGTAGAACTGATTTTTTGGGTTTAGGAATGAGAATTAAATAACTTCCACAAGATTGTGGGATGGGCGTCCCGCCCGTCCAAAAAGGACGGGCGGGAC
>NZ_JAUBTL010000120.1:0-5926 GCF_036702475.1 Microcoleus sp. D2_18a_B4 | reverse complement strand
CCGAGTATCTTCGCCATAGCAACGTTTAACAACCGAGTTCGGGATGGATCGGAGTGGTTCCATTACATCATAAGCACCAGGAAAGCTTTGAAAACTTTTAATCCTGTGTCTGCGTTTAGCTTAATGTTAAGCTTGATGCGCTGCATCTCTTTCGCTCGACTTAATTACCTTATCAAGTTTTCCTTTGTCTGTCAACCCTTTTGTCAAAAGTTTTTTTCGATCGCCCGAAACAGCCTCCAATAGCGGAGTTTGACGTATTATTTGCCAGTGTTGCCGATCGACCTTTAACTCACAAGTCCAAAAACGCCGCCTCGGTTCCCTGTTCTCTGCGAATCTTCCCGTCCTTCACAAACCACGCCACAACCTGCTTAACTGTTAATTGTTCGATCGCGCTTTCAGATTCTGTCGCAATTTGCCTCAGAGGCCGCAAAGACGCCACCACCAAATTCGTGAAAAAGTTTTCAAAACTCGCATCAAGTTCGATCGACCCTTTAATACTCTCATCATTCTTAATCCAATCCATCACCTGCCCATTAGTCACCTCAGCCACCGGCTTCCCAGTCTCCCCAGCAATTTGCTTGAGCACCCTCAAAGCATAAATTGCCACCCGCGCCGAAAACTTTTCCTTCGACGACAGCAGCGCCATATCAACTTCCGCACACTCTTCCGGCTTTAAAAAATCTGCTAGCGGTTCCATAGTTATTAGTTACTTGCTATTTGTTATTTGTTATTGGTAATCGGTAAAAACATCTATAGCCTTTCTCAGTAACACGAGGTACCCGACGTGCATAGGGCATTGGGCATAGGGCATTGGGCATTGGGCATACCTCACCACGCTTGAGAACCGCTATATCCGTGTATCCGTGTCAAAATCCGTATAGTGCTGTCGGTAATTGGTAATTAGTAAAAACACCCATCCGTGTATCCCTGTCAAAATCCGTGTAATGCCTTCCCTCATCCTTCTTCCTTCTTCCTTCTTCCTTCTTCCTTCTTCCCTCATCCTTCTTCCTTCTTCCTTCTTCCTTCTTCCCTCATCCCTCATCCTTCTTCCTTCTTCCTTCTTGCTTCTTCCTTCCTCCTTGCAATCAAATAACCGCAGCGGTGTTCCCCATCAATAATCCAGTGAGTTCGCTCCACAATACAATCCGGCAAAACCGCTGCAAACATTTCCAACTCATTACCGCAGACACTCGGAAAAGTTTCAGCAACATTAGAAATCGCGCAGTTGTGTTCCATCAACACAAATCGATCGCCCAAACCAGCGCGATCGCAGAGCCCAACCTCTACAGATTCTACAGGATAACACTCAGCCATATAACCTTCAGCCCTGCGGAGTTCCATTAACTTAGTCACCCGCTCTTCCAGCGAACCCGCACCCACCAGCCGCCGATACTCCGTCGCCTTGCGCTGCCACTGTTTTCGCAGGATAGTAATCACTTGCTCGCGGCCGACTGTTTCCGCCAACGTATCGAGAAAAGAGACTGCAAAATCACCGTAACGATTCGGGAATCGATCGCGCCCCTGACTGGTAAGCTCATAAATGTGCTGCGGCCGCCCCATCCCAGCCTGAACCGACTGATACTGAATCAGCCCCTCCGCTTCCAAATCCTTCAAGTGACGGCGAATCGCCTGCGGACTGATATCCAAAGACTCCGCCAACTCAAGAGCCGTCCCCTGACCCCCCTTGAGCAAATATTGCAGGATGTCTTGTTTCGTGGAAGTCTGCTGAGTAGTCTCCATCATCTTCACAAAAAAAATATTTATTTGACTTTGACAATATCACTGTTGTTAATGTAGCTTAAAATATACTAAAGCAACAAATCAGTTGTTTAACTTCCCAGAGCAGCCCCCAGAACTCGCCGGGCCCCCGACAGTTCCGCGTCTGCCATTTTTGAGAGACATATCCAGAACACTCGAAAGCGCAAAATTAATGAGCTCTACAGTCACAACCCTAGTCAACCAGCCGTATAAATACGGTTTCGTCACCGACATCGAGTCAGACACCATCCCCCGCGGCTTAAGCGAAGATGTAGTCCGCCTGATTTCCGCCAAGAAAAACGAACCGGAATTCATGCTGCAATTCCGCCTCAAAGCATACCGCAAGTGGTTGACAATGACCGAGCCCACCTGGCCCCACGTCAACTATCCCGCGATCGACTACCAACAAATTATCTACTATTCCGCCCCCAAACAAAAGCCCAAAAAGCTCAACAGTTTGGACGAAGTAGACCCGACACTGCTCGAAACCTTCGAGAAACTCGGCATTCCCCTCTCCGAACAAAAGCGGCTCGGAAATGTCGCCGTCGATGCCGTTTTCGACAGCGTTTCAATTGCCACAACATTTAGAGAAAAGTTAGCCAAAGATGGTGTTATTTTCTGTTCCATTTCAGAAGCCGTCAAAGATTATCCCGAATTAATAGAAAAATATCTCGGCAGCGTCGTACCAGTCGGCGATAACTTTTTCGCAGCCCTCAACTCCGCCGTATTCAGCGACGGTTCCTTTGTTTACATTCCCAAAGGCGTCAAATGCCCAATGGAATTGTCAACCTATTTCCGCATCAACAACGGAGATTCCGGCCAGTTCGAGCGCACCCTAATTGTCGCAGAAGAAAACAGTTCTGTGTCTTACCTAGAAGGCTGCACCGCGCCGATGTTTGACACCAATCAACTGCACGCCGCCGTCGTGGAATTGGTAACAATGGACAATGCCGACATCAAATACTCCACAGTGCAAAACTGGTACGCCGGCGACGCCAACGGCAAAGGCGGCATTTACAACTTTGTGACGAAACGGGGTTTGTGTCAAGGAGTCAATTCTAAGATTTCTTGGACACAAGTAGAAACCGGTTCAGCGATTACTTGGAAATATCCCAGTTGCGTGTTAGTCGGCGACAACTCTGTGGGTGAATTCTACTCGGTAGCGCTCACAAACAACAAGCAGCAAGCTGACACCGGCACAAAAATGATCCACATTGGTAAAAATACTCGCAGCACGATTATCTCTAAGGGAATTTCGGCGGGTAATTCATCCAACAGCTATCGCGGCTTAGTGAAAATGGGACCGAATGCTAAAGGCTCTCGCAATTACTCTCAGTGCGATTCCATGCTGATTGGGGATAACGCTCAAGCGAATACTTTCCCCTATATTCAAGTGCAGAACCACACTGCTAAAGTCGAACACGAAGCTTCTACTTCTAAGATTGGGGAAGAGCAATTGTTCTTCTTCGCACAGCGGGGAATTTCCGCAGAAAATGCTATTTCGATGATGATTAGCGGTTTCTGTAAAGATGTTTTCAATCAGTTACCGATGGAATTTGCGGCGGAAGCTGATAAGCTGTTGAGTCTGAAGCTGGAAGGAAGTGTCGGGTAGAAGGAAGTTCGGCAACGGATTATGTAACGGATGTAACGGATGTAACGGATGTCAGTCCGATGTCCGTCGGAAGAAGGAAGAAAATATTTTGGCGGGCGAGAAACCCTCGTTACCAGGCTCTGCCTGGTAACGCATATCTAGAGGCTCTGCCTCGCATTTCTCTCTCCCATTTCCAGCGAGGCAGAGCCTCGCGACACGCATTCCTAGGCAGAGCCTAGGAACGAGAAGAACGAGAAGAAAAAACTGTAAAGTGCATTGAGGAAAAGGACAAAAATAGATGATTGTAGAAAATAGTCAAGTGGTGCTATCCGTCCGCGATTTAACTGCGAATGTGGAAGATACCCAAATCCTGAAGGGTTTGAATCTGGAAATTAAATCGGGTGAAATTCACGCGATTATGGGCCCGAACGGTTCGGGAAAAAGCACTTTATCCAAGATATTAGCGGGTCATCCTGCTTATACGGTAACGGGTGGAGAAGTTACTTTTCTGGGTCAAAATTTGCTGGAATTAGCGCCGGAAGAACGCTCTTTGGCTGGCGTGTTCCTAGCTTTCCAATATCCTTTAGAAATTCCCGGCGTTAGCAATCTGGATTTCTTGCGAGTGGCTTACAATTCTCACCGCAAACATCGCGGATTGGAAGAATTGGATGCTTTTGATTTCCAAGATTTAATCGAGGACAAGCTGGATATTGTCAAGATGAATGATTCTTTTTTAGGCCGCAGCGTAAATGAGGGTTTTTCCGGCGGCGAGAAAAAGCGAAATGAAATTTTGCAAATGGCGTTGTTGGAACCGAAGTTAGCTATTTTGGATGAGACTGATTCAGGTTTGGATATCGATGCTCTCAAGATTGTCGCCGGCGGTGTGAATCAGTTGTCAACTGCTGAAAATTCGATGTTGGTGATTACTCACTATCAGCGGTTGCTGAATTACATTATTCCTGATTTTATTCACGTCATGGAAGCCGGTAGAATTATCTTGACTGGCCCGAAAGAGTTGGCGCTGGAATTGGAAGAGCGCGGTTATGACTGGGTTGTGGAAGAGGAAGCAGCAGGAGTAGGCGCGCGATGATGAATACGCAAGTTGCTAGTAGGGAAATGTTTTTGACTGATTTGGTGAATCAGTGCGGCAAGTTGGGCGCAGCTAATAAGGAAAGTTCTGCTTACGGGTTGCAGGATTTGCGGGATGCGGCGACGGAATACGTGCTTTCTTCGAGTTTTCCGACGGTGAAGGATGAAGAATGGCGCTTTACTGATTTGTCGTCGGTGTTGCAAATTCCTTTTCATATACCGCAGAGCAATCAGTCAACAGTTAAGCTGGCTGATATCATTATGCCAGTGAAAAACAAGGCAGATTTACCATTAAGATTGGTGTTTGTCAACGGGTTTTATGCGCCGGATTTGTCAACGGTGGAGTCGTCGGTTTTTCCCAATTTGCCGCTCGACTTTTACGCAGGTAATCTATCCAATGTACCCGAAAAATATCAAGGGCGCATCAGTGATGTTTTGAGCAAGCACAGACAGCAAACCGAGGTGTTTACGGCGCTGAATACTGCGGGTTTGGCGGATTCTGCGGTGGTGTTCGTGCCGGCCAATATGTCGATCGACCTTCCGATTCACTTGCTGTTCCTGACAGCGCCCGGTGCATCTCCCACGATGTCCCAGCCGCACTGCTTGGTCATAGCTGAGCCTGGAAGCAATGTCACGCTGATTGAGGATTACGCAACTAGCGGTAATGTACCAGCCTTTACTAATGCTGTAACGGATGTTATTGTCGGCGAAAACGCCACTGTGAATCACGTTCGGCTGCAGCGGGAAGGTGGGGAGGTTGTTCATATCGGCAAAAGTGCGATCGAACAATCTCGCAACAGCCGTTATACTTGTCATGCTATCAGCTTGGGAGGCAAAATATCGCGGCACAATTTAGAAGTATTTCAGCGTGGCGAAGCCACTGAAACAACTTTAAACGGCTTAACCGTAGCCTTTGGGGAACAGTTATCAGACACTCACAGTGTAATCGATTTCAATCACCCCCACGGTACAAGTCGCCAATTGCACAAGTGCATTATCGGCAACAAAGCTCGCGCTGTATTTAACGGCAAAGTTTTCGTTCGCAAAGCCGCCCAATTGACAGATGCCGGACAATTGAGCCGGAATTTGTTGCTGTCGCCGAGAGCTCGTGTAGATACTAAACCGCAGTTAGAAATTGTGGCTGACAACGTTAAATGTTCCCACGGTGCAACTGTCAGCCAGTTAGAAGATGATGAGCTTTTTTACTTGCAAAGTCGCGGTTTGGATTTAGAAAGAAGTCGCTATTTGCTAATCGATGCTTTTGCGGCGGAAATGCTCAATCAATTACCGATTCTTGGGGTAGCGAAAATGCTTTCTACCTGCGTGGCTATCCAAGGATAACTCATACAAATGAGGATACAGAGGACACAGCAGTGCTGTGTCCCTACAACATCTTGCACCATTTTTAACAGCCTGTAGATACTGTCTTGAACTGTCAAGGGGTAGCAAGTAAATAATTGGGGTCGAAAGGCTTTTGGGACTTTAAAA
>NZ_JAUBTL010000119.1:0-6336 GCF_036702475.1 Microcoleus sp. D2_18a_B4 | reverse complement strand
GATTGTCGGTATGATCGAATCAATGACGTGGCGATCGCCTGACTCACTCTTTTAAGATACAAGGGGCGGGTTTTACAGACAATATATAACGAGTACAAACAATCTATATAAACCCGCCCCCACACCACAAATAACCTACATGAACCTTGATTTTGCTAGGAGAAAAACATAGATGGGGATTTACCGTTGGGTGGGGGCGGGTTTACTAGATTGTCGATTATTGACAATTATTGTCGGTGAAACCCGCCCCTACGATCGGCGGTTGAAACCGCAACTACACTTGCCTTGCTTCGGCGCAACGCGAGACTTTAAAAAAGGAGATTTAAAACCGGATGTCATGTAAAAAAAGACGATCGCCCTGATTCATTGTTGCATTCTCAACCAGCTAAACACCTGTTCGGCGGTGATATTCAGGGGAATCATTTCGGGCACAGGAACGACATCGCTACCTTCGCAGAATTGCGGTTGTTGGTTGGGCAAAAATGCTAAAATCGATCGATCGTCTGGATCGATTAGCCACCCCAATTGACAATTATGTTGAAGACAGTGAATAATTTTTCTAGTGACGCGATTTGAGCTTGGCTGTGGCGACAGGATTTCGATCGCCCAATAGGGTGCAATTAGCACATCATCCAACGGTTCACCGCTCTCATCAAATTCAATTTGTTCCCACAATAGTACCGCAATATCTGGAACAATCGATCGACCGCCAAAGGTACACCGCAACTCTGGAAAAGCATAAGCTATCTTTGGAGTTTCCGTCACCTGATTAATTTCGTTGCAGGCTTTGGACTGCAATAGGCTGTGCTTTATTTTCGGCAGCGGTTTTTGGATAATCTCCCCCTCAATGTATTCGCTGGCCGGTTTAGTTTCTGGCAGTTTCAGAAATTCTTCCAGGGTGAGGCGCCCAGTTGCGATTGCCATAAATAAATTCCTCAATTCTACCTATCTTCAGTGTAAGCAAAAGAATATTTGTCTTGCATAAAAATTGTGTTACCTCGCCTAATTTTGCGGAACAATCTGCTGCTTAAACTCAAACAAATTAGGATTTTTCGGGTCATAAAAAGCCCGTAACCAATGCACGTTTGGAGAACCAAAAGTTTCAACTCTAGTAAAATTTTTCATTCTCGGTAGTTGAGTCTCATCGGTAAAATAGGGTAAAGGCTTATCGATGCGGAAATAGTGAGTATCGCCGTGAACGAATACAACCTGCCCTGGGAAATTGCCTGTTTCTGTTTCCAGAGTTGCGATAAAATCGTTGTAACCGCTTCTTCTTTTGTCCGTCGGATCGAATTCAAATCCCGGATTGGCCTGTGCAACTAACACAATTCCTTTGCTGTTGCTGCGTTTGGCTAAAGCAAAACATTCTTTGATCCAGGCTAAGTTAGCCCAATTGCGATCGGCATATTCTGCATCTGCTTCGGGAGTGCGACCAAAATTGTTATTGCTTCCGGGCATATTAATCGCCAAAAACACAACTCCATGATAAATCCACCGAACATTTTCGCGGAATTTAGCAAACTGCGGGTTTTCGCTTTGGCGGGTGAGAATTAAGGTGCGCTTTCCCAAACTTTGATTACCGTTGCTAAATATTTCTCGCAGTTTAGCCAGTCTTTCTACTGGATCGTAACTGCCGTTTTTTGAACGGTGGCAATCCGTCCATTCATTGTCACCATAAGCTAGAATAAACGGGATTTCAAAATTGTCAAATAACTGCTTGCGGCTGAGAAAAGTTGCATCATCGCAGACACTAGAACCGTTTTTAATGTCGCCGTCGTGGACGACAAACGCTGCGGGCGATCGATTGATATCTGCAATCAAATTCGGAAATTGTGCTTCTTGTTCGGCACTGTAGGGCAAATCGCCAATCAAAGCAAATTCAAAAGGTTTATCTGCCGAACTTTCAGCATAGCTCAAAGTACCTAAACCGATAACCGATGCAAAAATTATAAATCCAATAATCAAATATTTTTTAAACATTCCTTCTCCAGTAGCCAGCAAACCATCGATATCCTAACAAAACTTGCGAACATCTCTGTTTTCTTCTTTTCCTCTGTGTTCTCTGTGCTCTCTGTGGTTCAAAAAAAAAATCCGGCCTAAATTGCGATTATTAATGATACCATAAACACGATAAATTACTATAGATAAATTATGAAATTTCCCCAGACGCTCTCGGTAATAGCTGCATTTTTAATGGCTAGCTGCAATATCCAACCCCAAAAAATCAACCAGCAAACCAACACACAGCCTACAGAAAGTCGTAGCTTGCGGGGCGGGACGCCATCGCCAATTGCAGCCTCTGTTCCCGCCCAACCAAAGTCTGAGATCAAAGAAGCAAAACTAATTGCTGTCGGCGACATCATGATGCACAGTACCCAAACGCGATCGGGCTACGACGCAAAAAATAAAACATACAATTTTGACACTTTCTTCGCACCAGTTAAAAGTATCCTGTCAACAGGCGATTGGGTGATCGGAAATCTCGAAACACCTTTAGCGGGCGAAGATGCGGGCGGATATACGGGATATCCGCTATTTAACGCACCGGCTCAATTAGCAGATGCGACTAAAAAAGCCGGATTTAATATCTTGACAACCGCGAACAATCATGCTTTAGACCGTGGAGAAAAAGGAGTAATTAGGACGATCGCCAATCTGAGCGATCGCAAAATTGCTGCCATAGGAACAGCCACATCAGCCGCCGCAGCCGATCGCACTTTTATCAGCACCAAAAACAACATTTCATTAGCCAAGCTAGCCTACACCTACGGCACAAACGGCATTCCCATACCCAAAGGCAAAGATTACTTAGTTTCCCTAATCGACGAAAAAAAGATAGTCAAAGACATAGCCAAAGCCCGCAAACAAGGAGCAGATATTATCGCAATTTCCCTGCATTTTGGCGACGAATATCAGCGACAGCCAAACACCCAACAAAAACAATTAGTGGAAAACCTATTAAAAGCTGGTGCAGACATCATTCTCGGCAGCCATCCCCACGTCGTCCAACCTTACAAAATTTTTAACTTCCCCGGCAAAAATGGGAAAACCCGCAAAGCTGTAGCAATTTATTCAATGGGAAACTTCATTTCCGGTCAGAATAAAAAATATACAGACTTAGGCGTGATTTTCCAAGTAAATCTTCGCAAAACATTGCCAGAAAAAACCACAGAAATTACCAGCATCAAAACCTTTCCGACTTGGGTACACCGCTATACTCAGAACAATAAAACGAACTATCGAGTTTTGCCCTTAGAAACAACTGTCAGCCAGAAAAAAGATGCACTACTAGCAACTTCACAGTATCCTGTTTTATCAAAATATTTGCAGGATATGAACAATCATCTTAACTCTTTGAATAGTCCGAAAAAATCTAAATAATTTGGCATGGCAAATTGGGTATTGGTGAGTGTAATTGGAGCTAGAGCAGATCGAGTTTTATTCCCAGGCAGTGCCCATTGCTAAGGTAACAGCTTAAGCTAGGAAAGCAATCAAGTATCCAACGGAAGAGGGTGTAGTGGAGTAGAGCGACTTGTCTTTTTGTGATTATATTCTTCCGATACACCAAGATAATCTGATGGTTGATATCTGCCGAATATCTCAGCAAAAATGTTAGGCAATTTTCGATAAGGAGAAACACCCATATCTTTAAGCATGATGTCAATATATTGTTGGAAGCGAGTGTTAATCGCACAGGATCGCGAAGGTTCAAATTGAATATTTGCGCGTTTCCACTGGCGGATACATTCAATACTTTTTTCCATATTTTCGCTGGAAGGTAACTCAAGTTCACCACGCAAGTAAGCACACAGCCATTGTGTGGCAATCTCGACTGCTGGCACGTGCATATATCCATGATTGAACCCGGCAAAGGCAATGCCCGGAATGCGAGGATGAAGCAAGTGGCGATATAACTGCACGCCATCGGGTTCGGTTTCCAACATTTTTCGATATTTATCAGGCAAAAATGGAAAAATCGGCGTTTGCGAACCCAAAGATAGAACAACTAAATCGCATGGAATCTCGCAACCATTTTTCAACTTTACTGCTTCTGGCGAAAAACCAGATAATTCTGCACGGTGGGGCGAGATTTTTCCTTCTGCAATAAACGGATAGTAATTTTCAGGCGCAACCGCTGTGGCTGAACGTAAATCAGGCAATAGTTTGTGGTCAGGTTGTACAGCTTTGATGCGGCGCTGGGCCTCTTGACCTTTTCCAGAAACATTTCGCTGAACTTGAAAGCGGAAGATGGATGCAATCAAATCCCAAAAAGCTGAAACAATGAAGCCAAGGCGATTGTGCAGGAAACGTTCAATGGCGGTTGGATGCGCCCAACTTGTCATCATCACTGTTCCAAAGCGGCTGAATAATGCGTAGGTAAAATGTACGCCCAAAATCCATTCGGGGATAAGCCAGCGCGGTGTACGAAATACATGATTTACTTGTGCGCCTTGTTTTGCTGCGAAAGTCGCCATGTCTAAGGCGCTTTTTCCGAAGCCAACGATTACAACTCGTTGATTATCGAATATATCAAGCGTGTGGACATCCCGTTCAGTGATGATTTTCCCGCCGAAATCTTCGATACCTGGAAATGCAGGTTGATACTTTCCTTCTGTATATTGCCCAACTGAGATAACGACGTATCCAAATAATTCTTCGTGAACGCCCTCCTGATTTTTATATCTTAATAGCCAGCCATCTTCTGTTTCTTTTAGTTCGATAACTTCGTGATTTAACCGCACATCAAGCTTTAGATGGTTGACCGCTTGCCCCCAATAATTCAGGATTTGTTCTCCGGTGGGATGTAAATCAGGGGTGAATGGCCAGGGAAAATCAGATAAATGATACTGTTCCCTGATATTTTGCAGGTGTACGTTTGGGTATGCAACTGCCCATACTCCGCCCATCTTTTCGGATTTCTCAAAAACAACTGCTTGGAAGCCATTTTTCTTGAGAATATTGGCTGTCGTAATGCCTGATATTCCCGCGCCAATAATGGCAATTGGCATACCGTTTTTGTATTGCATATATTTGAGTCTCCTGATTGGGTAGGGTTATGAGAGTAATTATCCTGACGGAGTGACAAAAAACCGGACAGCCTTGCACTGATAAGAGTTTAAATCGATCGCTCTCAAAAAGACAGAAGCGTTGTCACGCCGTCAGATCCGCGACCTTAACCCCACCTGCTGATACCTTCGCGCTCTGGTGCGATCGGGCGATCGACAAAATTGCTGTAGGGAAACCGCACTACCGTTTCCTGACTGCCGTTTTCTTACCCGCAGTTTTTTTTAAAGTCGCATAAATTTTCAGTAAATACCGATCTACACACTCGCCAAACCCAAAGTTAAAATATACCCAATAAAAAATAGCTCCTCCTAGCTGTTTTTTTGTCCAGCTAAATATCAGGGAGTGCATCTACGTGTCAATAAATAAAACGCTCAAAGGCAGAGCCACTACACCTGCCCCAGGTTTTACAATGATTGAGCTATTGATAATTATTTTAATCATAGGAATATTTAGTGCGATCGTCGCCCCCTCTTGGCTAATGTTTATCAACAACCACCGTTTAAAGGTATCGCTCGATCGAGCTTATTGGGCAATGGAACTTGCCCACAGCAACGCCAAACGATCCAAAATTTCATGGCAAGCCAGCTTCAAAGAAGTAGGAGAAAATGTACAAATAGCCGTTCACCCAGCCGACATTCCCCCCGGCCAAGTAGCAGCCAGTCAATGGAAAAACCTAGAACCGCAAATTCAAATAGATACAAATGAAACAACAGTGCTCCAAGTAAATGAAAGCAACGAGCAAAAAGCAAAGGGCACAATCCGGCGCGTCATGTTCAACCATCGAGGTTGCCCCGTATCCCGAAGCGACCACGAATGCACGCTAACGAGTATAAGAGCCAAAGGAACCCTAACACTATATCATCCCAACTTAAGAAACAGCCAACGCTGCATCATCATTTCGACTCTTTTAGGACATAAACGCACCTCCCAAAGACAATTAAAACCCAACGAAAACAAAAGACATTGTTACTGACAGGGCGATGAATTATGTGGGGGTAGGGAAACGGCCTTGCCGTGTCCTCAATAGCCTTGTTGTCGATCGTTATGTGCGGATAATTTTGGGGTAGGGAAACGGCCTTGCCGTGTCCTCAATAGCCTTGTTGTCGATCGTTATATTCGATGTCAATTCCTGACGCAACATCTCAGATATAGCGGTTCTCAAGCGTTGTGAGGTATGGGGGCGAGTCCTCGGCCTATGCCCTATGCCCTATGCCCTATGCCCTATGCCCTATGCCCTATGCCCTATGCCCTATGCCCTATGCCCTATGC
>NZ_JAUBTL010000118.1:0-6427 GCF_036702475.1 Microcoleus sp. D2_18a_B4 | reverse complement strand
TTTGGGCGAAACGGTGTTCCGTTGATTTAATGATGTGCCTCTGTGTTAGTTGCATTTGAGACTTGCGTTTTTTGGGCGATGCGTATTCCTTGTTCAACACTCACAACAATATAATACCATTATTGTTTATAATTGCTTATAAACTAAATGAAGTTTTACAATACTCCGAACAGTTTTTCTCTGGCCCAATGGCTGATTCTCGCTTGACTTTGCTCGACTGTGGATAATTAAATCAATGTCGGCTCCACGCCGGGATTGCATTTAATTCGACTTTTTTATGCTCCTTGCCCCGCGTAACCTTATAGTATCGTTACCAAAACTTTCCTGAGTATTGACTCGATCGGATGATATTATTATTTTTGAGCGTGCTGCCGACATTCAGAAGATTGGTTTGTACACAACCCTTAAAAGTTATGAGAATTAATATAATTAGCCGAGTTGGAAAGATTTTGGAGAGCCGAGATGATCCCTCGGCTTCTCAATAAAACCTGTTAGAGATTTCGCTCGCGTACTTGTCCCCTAACCGTATACCTACCTATATATATTATTAATTAAAAAGATATACTGTAGAAAGTTGCCTACAAAGCGCCAGAAAATATGCACCCCCACCTCCAGCGCCAACTCGAACAGCTCGGTTTAGTCGGCGAGTCTCCCCCTCCCACTGCTGAGCAGTGGCAGCTTTTATTAGAGCAGGTAAGTTGTAGCTATGACAAAGTTCAGAGTCAGCAAGAACTTCAGCAGCAGGATTGCTTGAACTCGGAGACGGTGCCGTTAAAGGATTTAACCCACTCGCCGCAGTCCCCTCAAGACTCTCCAACAGCTTCAGAATTCGATCGACTGCGGGCGAGTGTCAACACTTTGGGGGCGGGATTGTGTATCCTTGACGCGAAGGGCTGTGTAATCTCGGTGAATCCAGAGGCCGAACGCTTGCTGGGGTGGCGAGAGTCGGAACTTGCAGGCGTTTCCCTGCTAGAGCGCATCGGGAAGCAAAAGGAAGGCCACAAATCCCAAGTTTTGACGGAGCCGAAACAGTCGCCCAGCAAGAGTGAAGATAGGCCGATCGCACCTACACTAGATTTACAACAGGCGATCGCTTCCCGTCAACCTTGCAACAACTGGGACGACGAGTTTTTGTGT
This sequence comes from Microcoleus sp. D2_18a_B4, assembly GCF_036702475.1. Lineage (NCBI taxonomy): Bacteria > Bacillati > Cyanobacteriota > Cyanophyceae > Oscillatoriales > Microcoleaceae > Microcoleus > Microcoleus sp. D2_18a_B4. Next base: position 5,290 of record NZ_JAUBTL010000118.1, on the reverse strand, counting down.
CGCGACGGCAAGATTTTACCAGTTTCCTATTTTTTCCATCCCGCAGTTGAGGGCAGCGAAATATCAGTCTTGGTGTTTTTTGACCTTTTTGACATTAGAGAACACAAGCAATCGCTCTCGATACTGCAAGCAGTTCTAAAATCTACAGATGCAGGAATTCTGGCCGTTGACATCAACGGCAATGTATGCAATTATAATCAGAAATTTCTAGAGCTGTGGGGTTTGTCCGCCAGCCAAGGAAAGTTGAGCCGATCGACCTTCGGCCCAGTCAAAAACACGATCGAAACAGGATTCCCATTCGACAGGGAACAATTAAAAGACCCGCAAGGATTTCTCCAAAACGTGATCAAAGTGTCGGCAGATTCAGATACTCAAATCAGCGAATTATTAGAATTTAAAGACGGAAAAATTCTGGAATTAAATTCCTTGCCATCAACAGTCGGAGCGAAAACAGTCGGTAGAGTCTGGAGCTTTCGAGACGTTACCGAACTCAAAAAAGTAGAACAATCTTTGCAGTATCGAATAGAATTCGCTCAGTTGATTGCCCGTTTGTCAACCGATTTTATCAGCAAGCCCTTATCAGAAATAGATAAAAGCATCGATCGCACTCTAGAAGCGATCGCCAGTTTGATGGGGTTTGACCGCAGTTACATCTACCTGTTATCATTCGACAAAACCCGCGCCGACAAAACCTACGAGTGGTGCGGCGAAGGCATTCCGGCAGTCAAAAACAGCACCGACAAACCAATAGACATCGCACAAATCCCTTGGATTGCAGAAAAGCTCGATCGCGCCGAATGCCTTTATATTCCAGAAATCGGCGAACTGCCGCCCTCAGCAATCGCCGAAATTGCCTATTTTCTAGGTCAAAATCCAGCCCAATTCCAGACAGACATCCCATCCCAAACAGTCAATCAAACCGCAATCGCCTCAATACCTTCGATTGGCGCTTCCCTCAATAATTTAGAATCCCAAAAACCGCTAAAAAATAGCCAATCACTGATAATTATTCCCATAATTTCGAGTAAAAACCTAGTAGGAATTCTCGGATTCGATGGCTTAAAGCAAACAGCAGGTCGAGCAACCGAAATATCCACACAGCTAAAAATGGTAGGAGAAATGCTCGCCAATGCCCTAGAGCGCAAGCGAGCAGAAGCAGCCTTGAGACAATCCGAAACAAAATACCGCAGCATCTTTGAAAACGCAGTCGAAGGCATATTCCAGACCACCCCAGACGGGCGCTACCTCAGCGGCAATCGCGCACTAGCCGAGATTTACGGCTACGAATCCTGTGCCCAAATGCTAGCCGAACTCACAGATATCAACCGCCAACTTTACGTAGACCCGAATCGGCGCGCCGAGTTTATGGCCCTATTGGGCGCGCGCCGCCAAGTGTCAAAATTTGAATCCCAAATATACCGCCCAGACGGTAGCACGATCTGGATTTCTGAAAACGCGCGCAGCATCTGCGACGAAAACGGCAGCGTTTTGTACTACGAAGGCACAGTCCAAGACATCACAGATCGCAAACAGGCAGAATCCGCCTTGCAGTCGGCCCTAGAAGCAGCAGAATCAGCCAACCGGGCAAAAAGCACATTTCTCGCCAACATGAGCCACGAACTTCGCACACCGCTCAATGCCATCATCGGCTACAGCGAAATGCTCCAAGAAGAAGCCGAAGAATTGGGCGATGAAGCTTTCGTCCCTGACCTCGAAAAAATCTGCAGCGCGGGCAAACACCTGCTGTCGATGATCGACGACATCCTAGATATCTCTAAAATTGAAGCAGGTCGAATGGATCTCTACTTAGAAACCTTCGACATCCATACCTTAATTGAAAGTGCTGTTGCCACGGCCAGGCCGCTGGTTGAGAAAAACGGTAATACCCTAGAAGTGTACTGTCCAGACAACCTCGACACCATGCACGCGGACATGACCAAAGTGCGGCAAGTGCTGCTTAACTTGCTCAGCAACGCTGCCAAATTCACACAAAACGGGAGAATTGCGATCGGAGTGGAAAGAATTAAAAATGAACAATTAAAAATGAAAAATCAAGAGGAATCTTCCGAAATTTTAATTTCCAACTCCGAATTTTTAAGTTTCCGCGTCGCCGACACCGGCATCGGCATGACACAAGAGCAATTGGAGCGAGTTTTCCAACCTTTCACCCAAGCTGATGCCTCGACTACCCGCGAGTACGGTGGCACCGGTTTGGGACTAGCAATCAGCCAGCGCTTCTGTCAGATGATGGGTGGCAGCATTGAGGTCAGCAGCACCTCGGGCTCCGGCACCACTTTCACCGTGCTCTTGCCCAGCGCCATCAAACAGCCGGAAATCCCCAACAATGTCCACGACAGCACTAGCCCTCCCGACGCCCCCGCTGTCGGCACGGTGCTGGTAGTTGATGACGACCCGATATCGCGGGATTTAATCCAGCGCACCCTCAGTCGCCAAGGACTGCACGTAGAAGTCGCAGGCGGCGGCGAGCAAGCTCTCCGGCTCGCTAAGCAACTACGGCCAGACGCCATTACCCTGGATGTGATCATGCCCGGAATGGACGGCTGGGCGGTACTCTCAGCGCTGAAGGCAGATCCTGAGCTTGCCGAAATTCCCGTAATCCTGCTATCCTTTGTGGGCAACAAAAGCCTCGGCTTTGCATTGGGTGCCTCGGACTACCTCACCAAACCAGTGGACGGCAAACGGCTGGCTGCCTTGTTGAACAAGTACCGACGCGACCAAGACGACGTTGCAAGTAACAATTTGACCTGTCAGATTCTAATTGTGGAAGACGACGTTGCCACGCGCGAAATACTGCGATGCGTACTAGAAACACAAGGCTGGGCAGTAACGGAGGCTGACAGCGGACGCGCTGCTCTCGATCGGCTAAAAGTTGCTCGCCCGCACCTGATATTACTGGATTTGATGTTGCCAGAAATGGATGGTTTTGAGTTGATCGGGGAAATTCGCAAATCCCATTCGGGAGATCCTATACCGATTGTTGTACTCACGGGGAAAAACTTGACACCGGCCGAAAGCCAGCAGCTAAACGGCTACGTCGAGCGGGTACTACAAAAAGGAGTCTACAGTTGCGATACTTTGTTGCGCGATGTTCGCTCTATAGTAAATGACAGGCTCGATCGCAGGTACGACTCGAAAGGCAAGGAGAACACCAATGGCTAAAATCCTGTTGGTCGAAGATAACGAAATGAACAGAGATATGCTTTCCCGGCGTCTGGCCCGCAAGGGACACGAGGTCTTTATTGCTGTTGACGGTGCTGAGGGAGTGTCGATGGCGCTCGCGAAAGTACCGGATTTGATTCTGATGGATATGAGTCTGCCAGTGCTCGACGGGTGGCAAGCAACGCAGCAAATTAAGGCGGCTTCTGAAACTAGCACGATTCCGGTGATTGCGCTGACGGCTCACGCAATGGCGGGCGATCGTGAAAAGTGTATTGCCGCCGGCTGCGACGACTACGACACCAAACCGGTCGAGTTTCCTCGACTTTTGGGTAAGATTGAACTGCTTCTAAAAAAGGCTATGACATGAAAGGTGACGAGGGCAGCGTGCTGGTTGTTGACGACAATGAGGTAAACCGCGATTTGCTGGCCCGCCGACTTCAGCGTCAAGGCCACGTGGTGACTGTTGCTGAAGATGGTCTGCAAGCTCTGGAAATGTTGCGAAGCGATCCTTTTGATTTAGTTCTCCTCGACATTATGATGCCGCAAATGAACGGCTATCAGGTGCTGGAAAATCTGAAGGCGGACGAGAAGTTGCGCCATATCCCGGTGATTATGATTTCGGCGGTGGACGATATCGACAGTATCGTCCGGTGTATAGAGTTGGGGGCGGAGGATTATCTTTCTAAACCATTCAATCCGGTATTGCTCAAGGCTCGGATTAGCGCTTGTCTGGAAAAGAAGCGACTGCGGGATAAGGAACAGGCGTATTTACATGAATTGGCTCAGGAAAAGGAAAAGTCCGAGCGTTTGCTGTTAAATATTTTACCGAGGGCGATCGCGCAGCGCCTGAAACACGGGGAAATTACGATCGCAGACAGTTTCGCTGAGGTAACAGTGATGTTTGCCGATTTGGTCGGTTTTACTAAGCTTTCGGCTCATTTATCGCCGGCCCAATTGGTAGAGTTGCTCAACGAGATTTTTTCGGCTTTTGACGAGTTGGCCGAGCGCTACGGACTTGAGAAAATTAAGACGATCGGCGATGCTTATATGGTGGTTGGCGGTTTGCCGACGCCCAGCGACGACCACGCCGAGTCGATCGCGGAAATGGCGCTGGAAATTCAAGCAGCAATGACTAAGATTCGTACCAAGGGAGGTCAGCCGCTCAGCATTCGCATCGGCATCCACACAGGCCCGGTAGAAGCTGGGGTAATCGGTACTAAAAAATTTACTTACGATTTGTGGGGAGATACGGTAAATACAGCTTCCCGGATGGAATCTCAAGGCGTCCCCGGCAGCATTCAGGTGACAGTTGCTACCTACGAGCGCTTGCGGGGTAAGTACGTTTTTGAGGAGCGCGGCATCATTCCAGTGAAGGGGAAAGGCGATATGATGACTTATCTGCTTGTGGCCCGAAACGCTTAATTAATCATTGGGCATTGGGCATCGGGTATCGGTAACTAATATCCACAGTCAACAGTCAACAGTCAACAGTCAACAAATCATCAAATGAGCGTAAATTCTAATCTCTTAATGTACGCCCAATGGGCGGGAATTCTGACAGTAGCTTTGGCTATTTTAACAGTTATAGCATTTATCTTCAAATGGGGTTTTCGCTTCCGATTGGTAGGAGTGACAAGCTTTATGGGAGTAATTGCTGCGAGTATATTTGGTCTCGGTTTGGGACTATTTTCCCGTACAGAAATTCCGGGTGCGGTGCGCTATTCTTTAGTTTACGATACTGGCGGCGCTCAAACAGTAGTTACTGTGCCACCTACGATCACGGAATCGGAATTAGAAGCAACGATGCAGCAAGCGGCTGCGGACTTGTACTCTCCAGGGCGCTCTGGGCGCGGCAGAGACTACATGACAATCCGGGTTCGTACAGTGGTACATCCTGAACCTGGGCTGTCGCAGCCGCTGTTTTTGGGCGAGGTGAGGCGATCGCTCGCGACTCGATATGATGAGAAAATGGCGATCGAAATCTTCCCGGAAAAAGTTGCTATTCTGAAAAAATATCAAGCCTGATAAATCCTGTAGATACTGTCTTGAACTGTCAAGGGGTAGCAAGTAAATAATTGGGGTCGAAAGGCTTTTGGGACTTTAAAATACC
>NZ_JAUBTL010000117.1:5523-6929 GCF_036702475.1 Microcoleus sp. D2_18a_B4 | reverse complement strand
GTGACATCTCCCACACTAATCCGAAGCGGATATAGTGTGGGCTTCCAAGACAATCCGGCTATCGCTTAGGAGGCTCTTGGCTTTAAGAACGGAATGCCCCACCGCTCTATTTTTAATCACAATTGCTGCATTATGGTCGCGGTCGAGACTGCACCCACAATGAGGGCAATCGTGCCAACGAATATGCAGCTTTTTCGGGACTTTCTTACCGCAATTAGAACAATCTTGTGAAGTATTGTAGGCGCTTACTGGGATAGCTAGCAAACCAGCATTTACGGCTTTGTTTGTTAGAATCGACTATTGCTTGACCACCCAGCGTCCAACACAGATTTAGCTAATTTTGTACGAGCTAGACCTTTGACGTTTAAATCCTCGTGCGCGATTACGTCATATTTTGATAACAGCCAATTCGCTGTCTTGAAATGGAAATCTTTACGCTTATCAGCTACTTTTTTGTGGCACTTCCCTAACTGCTTGACTGCCTTCTTCCTCCGGTTGCTGCACGAATTGCGTCGTGAAACTCGTTTTTGAGCAACTCGCAGACGTTTTTGAGCTTTGCGGTAATATTGAGGAATCGCGACTGTTTCGCCATCAGAAGTTGTTAAGAATTCCTTCAGTCCTACATCAATACCTGTTATTGAATCAGGATTAAAGTCCGGCTTGATCTCTGGAACCGTTTGATCTTCTAATGAGAGCGTCAAGTAATAGCCATCTGCTTTTTTAGTCACAGATGCGGTTTTGATTTTATACCCGTCAGGGATAGGACGATGCAAGACGACTTTAACTTTGCCGAACATCGGTAAGTTAATCAAGTTGCCCTGCAAACATTCCTCTTTTACCTGCGGATAAGTAAAAGTACGATAGCGATTGCGACCCTTGAAACGAGGTTTACCGCTACGCTTTCCATTGATATCGCCTTTGAGAAAACGGTCAAACGTTACCTTAACTCTTTTAACCACATCTTGAAGGACTTGCGAATAAATCTCGCTATACCAAGGATGAGTTTTCTTGAGTTGAGGTAACGTTTTCTTTTGCGAGTAATAATCGGGATTGTCCCGCAGTTCAGGTAGATAGCAAACGAGAGGACAAGCATTAACAGCAGAACGGTTTTGTTCGTACCAAGTAAATCTGTCAGCCAACAGATAATTGTACTGCGAACGCAGCATTGACAGCCATCTGTCTAGCTCAACTACCTGTTGTTTGGTTGGACGTAATTTGTACTGGTAAGCCGTTCTCATGGTTGCCCTCCTTGAAAATTACGATAGCATAATTGTGTTCGCGTTAGCAACACGCACAATCACAGATAAAAATCTTCACATTCGACTATCGGAGAAACATCTCAGTAAACTGAGGGCGGTCGCGGCGGCGAGAGAACAAACTGTTACCCAGATGGTAGAGGCATGGAT
>NZ_JAUBTL010000117.1:0-5423 GCF_036702475.1 Microcoleus sp. D2_18a_B4 | reverse complement strand
GAGAAACATCTCAGTAAACTGAGGGCGGTCGCGGCGGCGAGAGAACAAACTGTTACCCAGATGGTAGAGGCATGGATTGATCGACTTTTCCTGACATTTAATGACTGACTCGCCAACCTCCGTCAGTCGCGCATTCATCCCACACTGATTTATCGGGGGTACTCGGCGATGCCTCGATTAATCCCCCTCTAAATTCAGTGTGGGGATTCTGCTGTTTTAGCTAAAAAACTTAGATTTCTTCGTCCAAACCATCTACATCATCTACATCATTTACATCATCTACATCATCTACATCATCTACATCATCTACCTCAATAGGAGCGACAGAATTAGCAGAAACCAGAGCACCAGTCTCAAGTTTCTTTTTAACTAGCTCCTCAATTTCATTTTTGAAATCGATGTTTTTCTCCATGTGCTGGATCACTTTGTCTCGTCCTTGAGCTATGTTCTCTCCGTTGTAGCTATACCAAGAACCTTTTTTGATGATTACTCCCATTTCGTCGGCCAAGTCAGTCAGACAGCCTAAAGTAGAAATGCCTTTGCCAAATACAATGTCAAATTCGGCAATACGGAAAGGCGGAGCAACTTTATTTTTAGCAACTTTAACTTTCGTGCGGTTGCCGTATTCTTCTGTACCTTTTTTCAAGCTTTGAATGCGGCGAATGTCAAGCCGCACGCTGGCGTAGAACTTGAGTGCGTTACCGCCGGTTGTTGTTTCCGGGTTCCCGTAAGTTATGCCGATTTTCTGCCGCAATTGGTTGAGGAAAATGACGGTACAGCCGGATTTGCCGATGTTGCCGGTGATTTTCCGCAAAGCTTGGCTCATCAAACGCGCTTGCAAACCCATGTGGGAGTCGCCCATGTCGCCTTCGATTTCGGCGCGGGGGACGAGGGCGGCTACGGAGTCAATTACTACGATATCGACGGCGACGGAACGGACGAGTTGATCGACTATTTCTAGGGCCATTTCGCCGGTATCCGGCTGGGAAACTAAGAGATTTTCAATATCGACGCCTAAAGCTGAGGCGTAGGTGGGATCGAGGGCGTGTTCGGCATCCACGAAGGCTGCGATACCGCCGGATTTTTGGACTTCGGCGATCGCGTGGAGGGCTAGAGTGGTTTTACCGGAACTTTCCGGGCCGTAAATTTCAATAACTCGGCCTTTTGGCAAACCGCCGCCCAAAGCAATGTCCAGTGTCAGGGCTCCGGTGGGAATGGTTTCTACCCTCATGCGAGTGGAGTCTCCCAATCGGACGATCGCCCCTTTGCCAAAGCTGCGCTCGATTTGGGAAAGTACGGAAGTTAGGGCTTTTTGCTTTTCTGAGTTTTCAGTGGAAGTTTTTATAGACGCTTCTTTTTTTGCCATTTGCGGTACGCGGGTAGACCCCTTGCGGAGCTTGTTGATTAACTGTACAACACGTATGTTAGCAGTTATTTTTGGGCTCTGGAGGTTCTGGGAGGATCTGGCTGAAGATTCTTGATTTTGGGGGTGGTTCAGCCTGAGCCAGCTTTCAGAATGCCCAAGATGTAGAAGATATTTAACTGGTTCCCAGGCTCTGTCTGGGCACCGATCTCCAGAGGCTCTGCCTCGAAAAGCTTACATTAAAATTGGAGGCAGAGCCTCCGGATCTGTGTTACCAGGCAGAGCCTGGTAACAAGTAATCGCCACAATTAGGACAAGCATGGGATCTACAACACACCAAGACACATCTGTTAATAGCAAAAATTCCCGCTGGCTGATGAACTTATTGGCGATCGGCATTTTACTAGGTATCGGATTTCGGTTTTTTGAGATCGATCGCAAGCTGTACTGGCACGACGAAGCTTACACATCAATCCGCGCCGCTGGTTTCACCCGCCAAGAAATCGACGACGAACTATTCCAAAACCGGATTGTTCCCGCACCACAATTGCAAAAATATCAGCGGATTAAACCGGGAAGTACAGAAGCAGACACAATTCGTTCTTTAGCACTAGAAGACCCGCAGCATCCGCCTTTATACTTTCTCCTGGCTCGTTGGTGGATGCAGGAATTTGGCAGTTCTCTAACAGCATCTCGCAGTTTGCCAGCAATATTGAGTTTGCTGTCGCTGCCTTTGATGTACGGTTTAGCTCAGGAACTTTTCGCCTCGAATTTGGCTGCGTTATTAGCAACAGCACTTTTGGCTTTATCACCCTTTGACATATTGTTTGCTCAGACAGCAAGGCAGTACAGTTTGCTGACAGCCATAGTTATTGGCAGCAGTTGGCTGCTGCTGAAAGCAGTGCGGTTGCGGGATTGGCCAAATTGGGTATTTTACTCGCTGGCGATCGCCTTTGGTTTCTACACTCACCCTTTCTTCAGTTTAACACTCATCGGACACGGAGTTTTTATAATTGCTTACTGGTTGTTTGTCAAAAAAACAAAATTGCGAGGTCATGTAACTAATTCCCAATTTTTCTTAGCAGTAACAGCAGCTTTAATATTGTACCTTCCGTGGATTTACGTGCTGGCAACCAACCTGGGACGAGCATCAGCTACGACAGATTGGACGCGAGTATCTCCGGGTTGGCTGTCTCTTGTTAAATTATGGACGCTCAGCTTTACAGCATTATTTTTTGACTTCGACTTAGGCTTTGATAATATCTGGACTTATTTGCTGAGATTGCCATTTTTGCTGTTAATTGCGACAGCCATTTACCAAATCTGCCGCCGCACTAGCAGTTCAACTTGGCTGTTTATTTTAACATCAATTTTTGTACCTTTTTTGATCCTGGCGTTACCGGATATAATCCTAGGCGGCAAACGTTCCGCCGTCAGCCGCTATCTGATTTCCTGCTTTCCGGGAGTTCAGCTAGCAGTTGCTTACTTGCTCGCAAGTAACGTGAAAACTCAGCAGCGGTTTTGGCAAGTCATTTTAGCCTTGGTATTTACAGCAAGTGTAGCATCCTGTACGGTCAGCGCTTTTTCTGATACTTGGTGGAGCAAAGACTTGAGCTATTTTAATGCTGAAGTTGCGAAAATTATTAACAAAGAGGCGATAGCTAACCGATCGATTAAAGATACAATTGTAATTAGCGATCGCGGCAACGATTTTACGAACATGGGAGATTTGCTGTCTCTGAGTTATTTGCTCGACAAAGACGTGCGGCTGATGCTGATGAGCCAGTCGCCAGAAATCGAGATGCTGAACAAATATTCGGCTCCCCTGGTGTTGGGCCCTTCGGAAAAATTGATCTCGGCACTCAAGCAAAATCAACGTCGCCTAGAGCCGATATTGGAATATGCCAGACTTTTTCGAGTGCGGCGAGCTTCTTAAACCAATTCCCAAAAGTAGTGATAGTGATACAGATAGATTGTACGCGAGCATTTGTAGGGATACCGCACCGTGCCGTCTCCGACGCTGTAGGGATAGGGCATTGCTCAAGGAGTGTCAACTTAAAGCTGAAAGCCCTGAGAAATCTCGTTTTTACGCTAAGTATAGATCCCCCTAAATCCCCCTTAAGAAGGGGAGTAGGGGTTGACTTTGATCAATTTCCGGTTCCCCCCTTCTTAAGGGGGGCTAGGGGGGATCTAGATTTAATGGTCAAACAGCATTCTCTGGCTGGGTTTGACGTTAAGTTGACACCTATGGACACGGTGCAGTGTCCGTACTTATCTGGGCTGACACACCCGACATCATCAGCAATAATTATTTGAATACTTAGGATAAAAAGCAATGCAAGAGTTAAATAATTCATCTTCCGAATCCGCGCAGAAGTTTCGCAATCTTCAGACAGACTTACGCGAACGTTGGCGAGCTATCGAAGAATTTGACAGCGGAGATTGTGACATTATTATCATTCCTTCTGTCAGCTTAGATCAGCAAGAAATGCAGAAAGTTGAGGGTGTTTACCACTACGAAGAGCGGCATTTATTTTCATTGATTCGCCTGCGAAATCCCCGCACGCGCTTAATTTACATTACCTCGGAGCCCTTGCACCCGATGATTGTGGATTATTACCTGCAATTGCTGCCGGGAATTCCATTTTCTCACGCGCGCGATCGGCTTTTGCTGTTCAGTGCTTACGATGCTTCCGCCAAATCCCTCACCCAGAAAATTTTAGACCGTCCCCGCTTGATGGAGCGCATTCGTCAAGCCGTGCGGCCGACAAAATCTTATATGGTTTGTTATAACTCGACGCCCTTAGAACGCGAGTTATCTGTTAAATTGGGGATTCCTTTGTGGGCCAGCGATCCCGATCTGTTATACTGGGGAACAAAAAGCGGCAGCAGGCAAATTTTTAAAGAATGTGGCGTGCCTTATCCTGACGGTTCCGAGTTGGTTTTTAATGCGGAAGATTTAGCGGAAGCTGCGGCCGCGTTGTGGGAAAGGCAGCCGGATTTGCAGCGGATCGTAATTAAGTTAAATGAAGGTTTTTCGGGGGAAGGGAATGCAATTTTAGATCTGAAGTCCCTCGCAGGTAAAGCGCCTACAGAAAGAGCGAAGGCAATTGGCGATAGCTTCCATAATTTGCGCTTTCAAGCAACGGGCGAAACCTGGGAAAATTTTAGCAGCCGCATTCCCGAATTAGGGGCAATTGCCGAAGCATTTATCGAAGGAGAAGAAAAGTTCTCGCCCAGCGTTCAAGGCAGAATTGTCCCCAGCGGCGAAGTAGAAATTCTCTCAACCCACGACCAAATTTTAGGAGGCCCAGACGGTCAAATTTTCTTAGGTTGCCGATTTCCTGCCGACGAATCTTATCGAATAGCGTTGCAGGAATTGGGATGGAAAGTAGGGCAAAACTTAGCTATAAAAGGGGCTTTAGAGAGGTTTGGAGTAGATTTTCTCGCTGTAAAGCAATCCGATGGGAAATGGGATCTTCAAGCAATAGAAATTAACTTACGTAAAGGAGGCACAACTCATCCGTTTATGGCTTTGAAGCTGTTAACAAACGGTCGGTACGATCGTACTAGCGGATTATTTTACAGCCAGCAGGGCCGTCCAAAATATTATGTTGCTTCGGACAATTTGAAAAAAGAGCGCTATCGGGGATTATTACCGAACGATTTGATGGATATTATTGCTGACAATCAACTGCACTTTGACAGCGGTACTGAGACGGGCAGTGTGTTTCATTTAATGGGTTGTTTGTCTGAGTTTGGCAAATTGGGAGTGACGAGTATTGGCAATTCGCAGCAAGAAGCTGAGGATATGTATAACAAAGTTGTGAAAGTTCTCGATCGCGAAACGTCAGGCGATTTTAGATTTTAGATTTTAGAATTTAGATTTGATCCAGTCATATCATGTCCGATCGATTAAGCACAATATCCCGACCGGGGCGGGTTTTTGAGATTGTCAATTATTGGCAGATATTGGCAGGTTTACCCGCCCCTTGTATCTTAAAAGAGTGAGTCAGGCGATCGCCACGTCATTGATTCGATCATACCGACAATCAGGCGA
>NZ_JAUBTL010000116.1:0-7326 GCF_036702475.1 Microcoleus sp. D2_18a_B4 | reverse complement strand
AACATCATAGATGTTTATTTTTGTCAACTTTCTTGTTAAGAAAGATCCTTATAAAGCATAGCTTAAGAAGGGGGGGATAAGAGTGTTCCTAAAGTCTCCCAAAATATCGGGGGGGATAAGAGTGTTCGTAAATTCTCCCAAAATATCGGGGGGGATAAGAGTGTTCGTAAATTCTCCCAAAATATCGGGGGGGATAAGAGTGTTCGTCAAGTCTCCCAAAATATCGGGGGGGATAAGAGTGTTCGTCAAGTCTCCCAAAATATCGGGGGGATAAGAGTGTTCCTAAAGTCTCCCAAAATATCGGGGGGGATAAGAGAATTTACTCAAAGTCCCCCTTCTTAAGGGGGATTTAGGGGGATCTGGACTTTTGGATCGACCACGGGGAACTGTGGTTGAGTTTTATTAAATTGTCATGGATCGAGCGCCATATTCTCTTTTTTAGCTCTCTCCTCTGGGTTTTTGAGCATTTCGAGCCGGTCTAAGTCTTCCTGAAAACGGAAAGTTTAAGGGCTGAGTTTTCCCCTGTTTTAATGAAGCAGGGAAGTATTGAAGTAGTTTTTGAAGAAGCTTTAGTGATATTTGTTTGGGCTTTAGACTTTAATCCAAATTTCACCTTTGTGTTCATATTATCAGAAAGCATAAAAAAAGCAAGTGTAAATTCTAACTATTTTAGGAATTACGCATTGTCCACCTGTCATTGCGTGGGAAACGAGCCTGTAGCGGATGTTTCTGGTTGAGGCCGGAATTGCTATCCCTTTGCAAGGCGTAAGTCATAATTAAGTTGCCGTAAAAAAGTCTACACAAACTTTACGATCGCACATAGAACTTGGGTGTATGATAATCGTGAAGAAGCAAAAAATCATATAGATTACGCATTAACAAAGTATTTGTCCGATCGCCCGCCTGACCGTTAGCAAAGCGCGGCAGATGTAAAGCGATCGCCCATTCAGAAAATTTGTTAAGTTTGCGTGAATTCTCAAATAAACAGAAATTTTTGACGATTATTGAAAAATCCTTGTCAACAAAGGATTTTGGTTGAATGTCTGAAGGCATTTAATTAAGTTCTTGCGATCGAATTCATATTAATCAGGGTGCAAAAGTTATGGGTTGGCTAAATTTTGGTGGCAAAAAACGCAAACAGGCTCAAGGTTTTGGGGATTCAAGTAAAACAAAGAGTCGGAAACGACCGAAAAGTTTTATATTAGAAAAAATTGTGAGTCCGAGTGTGGGGGTTGGGGGTTGGCTGCACGAGTTTGACTACTTGCATCAGTTATTGGGTTTTTTGTCGCTGTCGGATTTAGATTTACCTAATTTCTTGGCTGATAGCGGTGTTTGCCCGATCGACCCTTCTGGAGCACCAACTAACAATTTACCGCCCCTGATTGATTTTGACCCGCTGGGTCTGTACCATGATGGGATTGCCACTCAAACTCCTTACAATCCGGGCGGTGCGTTTGAGACTTTGCCGGTTGCTGTAATTCCTGTCGCTCCGCATTCGCCGAATCCTAACAATCCGAATGCAATCCGTCAATTGCTAGATTCTCCTTTTGCTTCTCAGCCGTTGTTGGGGTCGATTGATACTGGTGTGAGTGCGGATAGTCCTTATTTGAATTACGCGAATATAAAGAAGGGCCGCGATTATGTGGGCGGGGATGACAATCCGTTGCTGAAGCCTGGGGAAGGTAGCGAGCACGGTACTTTTATGTTGGGGATTATTGATGCGATTAATAAGACTGCGCCGAAATGGGTGGGAAGGGCGATCGATTCTGGGAGATGGGCTGATTCTTTGGTAGAGTTTGTGGATGCTGCGAAGGCTTCTGGACAGAAAAATGCGATCGCGAATCTCAGTTTGGATTTGACTCAGAAGAATGCTGACGGGATTGTGGAAACGCGCTATGAGTTGACTCCGCCAGAAAGAAGTGCGATCGAATATGCGCGGCAAAATGGGGTAATGCTGGTAGCGGCGGCTGGTAACGACGGCGGTGTGATGTCGGTTTTGGGTCAAGCTTCTCAGGAATTTGACAATATTTTTACTGTTGGGGCTGGGGATATTAACGGGCGATCGATCTATTCTAGTTATGGCCGCGGTTTGGATATTGTGGCGGATGGCGGGACGACTGAACACCCAGGTTTATCGACTGTGGGAAATGATTTGGGCACGATGGCGGGGACTTCGGTTGCGACTGCTAAAGTTGCGGGGGCAGCTTCTTTGGTTTGGGCGGCAAATCCTGCCTTGAACTATCGCCAAGTGATGGAGATTTTGAAGTCTACGGCGAGGGATTTGGGGCCGTCTGGGTGGGATGATGAGACGGGTTTTGGATTTTTGAATACGCTAGCGGCGGTGGATTTGGCGAAGAAGACGCAGCCGGAAGTTTATCAGCCTACAGATTTCGGGACACCGACAACTTGGGGCGGTGAAGGGAAGGTGACACCTAGTGAAAGGGCAGTTAACTTTAACGGGGCAATAGATTGGGGTAAAACTTCTGTACAAAATAACGCAGGGGTAAATCTACGTTCTGGCCCTGGAACTGGTTATGACATTTTAGGCAGGATAAGTTCTGGCGATACACTGGAATTTGACAGTCAGACTGAAGGTGATTTCGTCAACGATCCCAATGGTGAAGGTAGTAGTAGCACTTGGTATCACTTAGCTAATGGTAGTGGCTGGATGTCTGGTTTGTATGTGCAGTATCTTGGTGAGATTGCCTCACCGTCACCCTCTCCTGATCCTTTACCGTCACCCTCTCCTGATCCTTCACCGTCACCTTCTCCTAATCCCTCACCGTCACCTTCTCCTAATCCTTCACCGTCACCTATTAGTACATTTTCGCAGATTGTTCAGGATGTTGGCTATGTGCATGATTTAGGATATTTGCGAGTGCGGAATGGCCCTGGAACAGATGCTAGTGGCTATCAACAAGTGGGGACTGTTTCTCCCGGTAACACGCTGATTTTTGATGGGCAAACTCAAGGGGAAAGTGTTTACGATCCAGCTTTAGGAGAGAGCACAACTTGGTATCACTTGGCTGATGGTAGTGGATGGGTGTCTGGTTTGTATATGGGTGCGGCATCCACTCCAACGCCTTCTCCTTCACCATCACCTACGCAGCCAAATCCTTTTGATAATGTGCGTCAGATGTTCTTGGATGCGGCGAGACAGTATCCGCAAGTGGGGAATGCGATTACTGATGTGCAGGATCAGGGGGGCGGTGTTTTCCGTCAGGAGTTTGAACGGGCGATCATGTATTGGAATGGTCAGCAAGTGACCGTTTATGAGACAAAGGGGCGATCGGTTTCGCCAACTTCCCTGTCTTCTGAGCCTACACCTGTTAATAATATTAATTGGCAGAACTTTAGTCTTCAGGTTGGGGCAACGAAAGGGGTGAATCTTCGCAATAGTCCTCAATTTGGCGATCGGAGTTCGACAAGTATTCCCTATCAGGCATGGATGGAGTTTGATGGTTGGACTTACGGTGAACCTGTGAATGATTTGTGGAATGGCCAGCCTGATTCTTTGTGGCTGAAAGTTAAAGGTCAAAATCTCTGGGTTCCTAGTGCTTATATGATCGGTTATCCGCCTGGTTATAAGCAGCCTGGTTTATCAGGTGGAAATAATGGTAATACTGGAAATAATGGTAATACTGGAGGAAATCAGTCGCTTATTGCTGCTTTAAGGACAGCTATTTTTGGGCAAGAGAGCGGCTACAATTACAAAGCCGTCAATCCTAATTCAGGGGCTTTGGGAATTGCTCAAGTGATGCCCGCAAATATTCCTTCTTGGAGTCGTGAAGCACTAGGGTATGAGATTACTGATAATCAATTCTTGAATAGTCCAGACCTTCAGCTAAAAATTATTGATTACAAGCTGAATCAATATTATCAGCAAGCTATAGCTGCGAGTGGTGGTAATGTTGATATGGCAGTGCGTCGTGTGGCATCAGCTTGGTACTCAGGAAATCCCAATAAATACAATAGTACAACGCCAGAATATACCAATGGTGTTCAATATCCCAGTATTGCTAATTACACGCTTTCCGTTCTTGGCAAATTTCAGCAGGCTTATGGTGGCGGGAGTGTAGGGCCGACTGGTAGTGTCGGAATTGAAGTCACACCGATCAAAGAAGGCCCCATTGGTGTTGTCGAAATTGGAGTCACACCTATTGACGATCCAATTTTGGGAGTAGAAAGAGCATTTTCTCATTCAATAGAAAAACCTTTTAGTCTATATATTCCTGATTACATTGTTGAAGGCACAACTGAAGTTAAGGTTTCTGGAAAATTAGTAGCAGATTCATCGACAATCTCATTGAGTCAAGAAGAGGTTAAACTAAAGCAGAAAATTGATAATATTGAAACAAGTCTAAAAATTGATACGGCTCAAAAAAATTGGTCTATTTCTTTAGGAAGTCAGGAATTAGAATTAGGAGAATCTGGATTGAAAGGAGGTTGGGAGTTAGGTCGTTCTGGGTTTTCAGGAAATATTTTTACAGGGAAGTTTGTAGTAGAAGGAGAGACTAAAATTTCAGGAAACATAAACGAAAGCACAAATCAAAAGGTGGAGGGATCACTAACAGGTCAAGTTTCTGGTCGGTATCATCGGAAACTTGAAGGATCAGCTCAAGAAAAAGTAGCCGAGTTTGTCAGGATAATTATTGCATCTGGTGAAAACCGAGAAGATGCTTATCGCATTTTCCTTGAGAAGAACCCAGACGTTGAGAATTGGATAGGTGATATCGCCAATGGATTTGGGATTTTTGTTAACGCAACAGTCTTTATTGCTGCCATAGTAGGTATTGTCTTAGCTGCTGTGGTGGCTATATTTGGTCCCCCTGGCGATGAACTTGCTTGGATTGCAGTGATTACTGGTCTAGTCAAGGTTGTGACGCAACGGCTCGGCATTGCTTAACAGGTAGTCACGATAAGTGAGGTGAGGAGGAGCAATAACCTTAACCTTCGCTCTTTTTGGATGGAGAGGATCTCGCCCTTTACGACTTTTTCACGGGCGGCGGGCGATCGCTCTTTTAGGAATGGAAAGGTCGATCGCTCTTTTTGGTATGGAAAGGTCGATCGCCCTTGACAACTTTTTCACCGACGACGGGCGATCGCTCTTTTTGACATGGAAAGAGCGATCGCTCTTTGTAACATGGAAAGGTCGATCGGTCTTTTGGGATGGAAAGGGCGATCGCTTGTTGGGGATGCCGGGGCGATCAATGGCAATTTCTACCAATTAATTACCGTTAAACTTGTTACCTTTGCAAACTCTCGATCGGCTGTCACCAAAGTTGCTGAATTTTGGATTGCCATTGCTGCAATAACCGCATCCGGCAGTTTCAAGCGATGTTGCTGGCGAATTTCAATGATTTTCTCAATCAAAATAGCATCCATCGCCCCTAAACCAAGAACATCCACTCGTTGCAGAAACTGCTCAAAAATCTGACGATCGTCTTTAGTCAGCCCAGGAAACACCAGAAACTCAATTTGGCTAATTATTGAAACTCCCAGCCAATCGGCATCTTTAAGTAATTCAACGACTTGAAGATTCCCTTGAAGCAAAGCTACGATCGCATTCGTATCCAACACATAGCGATTACCACTCATCGCGTAGATTCCTCTGCATTGTTACTGCATCTCCCCGCCAAGTTAATCGCCCCACCAAATCAGAGAAATCATAGCTGGGTTTCTGGTTCCCCTCAGACGAAACCGGATTCAAAACAACTAAAATTTCCCGTTCTTTTAGCAATCGTAATGCCGCCCCTACCACTTCAGAAGCTGATGAGTACCTACCGTTTTTGACTGTTGACCGAACAAACTGCTCTAGTTCAGGAGTTAAGGATATATTCATGATGTTGAGTCACCTATTTGAGTCAACTACTACCCTCCATCATAACAAAAGTTATCAAATGTTGTTATTTAACATTTTTGGCTGCGGGAAGATGGCGCGATTACCCCGATCTTTTTGCTAAAATATAAGTAAGCACAACGACTGAATTATGCAGCCTAATATTTTTTATCCGATCGAGGCGATCGCATCGGGCCACCCATTCAACTCTCCTCCCTTCATGTCCCCCCCTTCTTAAGGGGGGCTAGGGGGGATCTATCCTCAACAATCACCCTCAATCAAACCCAGCAACTCCCCACAAACCACCTCAAAACTCTGCAACACCTCAACATTCGTCAACCTGACCACCTTCAATCCATACCCCTGTAAAATCCCGGTTCTTTCTGCATCATATAGTTTCCCTTCTTCCGTAAAATGACTCTCCCCATCAATCTCAATTACTAACTGTAAAGCCGCACAATAAAAGTCTACGATAAAATTGTCGATCGGTCTTTTGGTATAGAAAGGTCGATCGCTCAGAAGAATCGGGTCTTATTTCTCAGCGAGCAACATGATGAATAGATTCAATATATCGCTCAATTTCCTCCTCTGTGCAACTAATTCCCTTCTGCCAAAGTTCATATTCACTGATATCTATCTCATCATTCCAAACCAGTGCATAACCACCAGGTTCAACTGTAAAATTTCGGAAAAACCCAGGATTACTTAAGGTCGTAAACATCGGATTATCTAATAACTTAGAGATGTCGTATTTTTTAAATTCTAGATTGGTAAACTTAACCATCAATGTGCGGTCGTCAATAGCTTTAGCAGAAACAATGCGTTCAGGTTTCATAAACATATCAGAGTTATTTTAATGGTGGAAGTTTACTAAATTCTTGGCTATTCCACATATCCAGCAGTTCTTTCTGGTACAACGTAGCCCATTCTATTACCAGCTTTTGGGCCCGATTCGGTAAATCTCCTTCTATAATTTCTAAAGACTCAATACCGATCAAAGCGTTGTACTCACCGTAAACTGCGTGAAAATGAGGAGGTGGGTGATCCCCAAAGAAAATTTTGATGATTATTCCGTAAAATCGTGCAACTTCTGGCATAAAGGTTCTTTAAAGAATGATACGAGGACTATTATAGCCGAGCCAAGGAGACAATATTAGTTTATCCCAAATCATGTCTACTCGACAACTAGAGCGAGATCCCTTTTTGGCAGGGAAAGGTCGATTGCTCTTTTTGATATGGAAAGGTCGATCGCTCTTTTGGGATGGAAAGGTCGATCGCTTTTTTTACGAATCGCGCGATCGATCGATATTGAGTCAACTTTTCCATAGTACAATTAAAGTATGCAGCCTAATATTTTATCCGATCGCCTCGATCGCATCGGGCCACCCATTCAACTCCCCTCCCTTCATGTCCCCCCCTTCTTAAGCTATGCTTTATAAGGATCTTTCTTAACAAGAAAGTTGACAAAAATAAACATCTATGATGTT
>NZ_JAUBTL010000115.1:0-8118 GCF_036702475.1 Microcoleus sp. D2_18a_B4 | reverse complement strand
ATCCGCTACACAAGTAGTTACTTTTGTCAACTTTCTTGTTAAGAAAGATGTTTATAAAGCATAGCTTCTTAAGGGGGGCTAGGGGGGATCTGGCCTTAATAGTCAAACAGCAATCTGTAACTTGGTTTGAGCTTAAGTTGGCACGAAGAAGGGCACGGTGCCGTCTCCCTACCGGATATCTATAAAGTTAACAGCCAATCTATCTAAAGAGAGATACAGACTCAACTTTAAAATCATATATTAGTAGTTGTAGAGTTAGAATAAAAAATTATGAACATTGAAAATAGAGTCGAAGCCACAGCGAAGAATATTGAAGGCAAAATCCAAGAAGCTGTTAGCGAAGTTACAGGCAATCAGAAAGATAAATTAGAAGGTCAAGCCAAGCAGGATGAAGCATCAGCAATTCACCTGAAAGAAGACCTCAAAGATAAAGCAAAAGAGATTGTAGACCGAGCTTAGTAACAGTATTCGCTACAAGTTTCCTGCCTACTAAATCCCGCAAACGATATGTTGGCGGGATTTTTTATAATGAGCCTAAATTATTTGTATCAATATCTAGGGGCGAGTTTATAAAGATTATTGGTGGCAAAATTCATCGGGGAACTGCCCCTACAGATTCTACTAACTCATAGTGTAAAAGCATTAATTTTGTGGCCGGAATGGTTTCCATTGCATAAGTTCTACCATCTTGATGAGAAAATTCTACCTCAAAAGCACTGCCATCAAATTCCATCACGACTGTTCCTACTTGTCCTTTATATAATTTAATGATTTGTTTTGTTTCAAAATGGGTGGCTTCTAAATCTTCAGTTAAAGCAACAATATCTAGGTCTTTAATTGTTTTCATTGTTTTTACCTCACTTTTTGACGGGATAACAACTTGTTAATCGGGGGAAACTTTCACCTAAGCGGACGATCCAAGCTGCTAGAATCAGAGATTCACCTACTTCGGTTTTCAGCAAGAATTTCATGTTGTAATGTGTTCCGTATTCATTGTTTTTTTGAATAACAACATCTTCGTTGATAGCAGCTTCTTTCAAAGCCTGTTTGAGCATTTCAGCATTTTTTAGGGTAATGCCTAACTTACTGGCAAACAAAACAGCTTTATTTTTTCCTTCTTGATGATTCGGATTTAGAGAATATTCTTCTATTTTATTGCCTAAATCTGCTAGATGACCATTGGACAGTTTCACTATTAATAACTGTTTTTGAATGACCAAATAGAATATTAGTCGGCTACAATAATCGACTGTTACTCAAATGTCAATTATATCGTCTTTGAGTTGGGTGGCTGGTTTATCAACATTATTGATGGGTGGCAAAATGGATCGGTGAATCTGCCCTTCCTTTCAATGCCCAATGCCCAATGCCCTATCCCCCATGCCCAATTCCCAATGCCCACAAAAAAGCCAGGGATGGATATCCCCAGCTCGAAACAAAGCACAATTAGTTTTGAGATTTGGTAGGGCGATGTTTCAGAATCGACCCCACCCACTTTTACCCAAATTAAATCAGGGTAATGTCAGCAGCCGTAATGCCCGGTCTGCCATTTAGAACTGCCAGCGTAACTACTCCGTCAGCATTACCAAAACCGTTAGAGTCAAATCCTAGTCGTCCGGTTTCATTTTCATAAAAGACGAACGGCTCTGTCTCGCCCGCCCCGGCTGGACCAAAAGTGCCAGCGTAAGCCCCACTCTCAATCGCCAAGAACGCCTGCGAAGAAATTCGATTCGTATTTGGCACTACCCTCAAGTTGGGGAAGCCGTTGGAGCCATTGATTTGGAAGATAAACTTGTCTTGGCCGACCGTAAAATCGCCGATTTGGTCTGTGTCAGTACCCACGGCCCCCTCGCCGAAGTTGTTGTAGTAGAAACTGTCATTACCCGATCCGCCAATCAGGGTGTCAGCACCAGGCCCGCCGCCGAGAGAGTCGTTACCGTCGCCGCCGATCAAATAGTCGTTTCCAAAGCCGGCCAGCATGGTGTCGTTTCCGGCGCCGGAATTTAAGGTATCGTCCCCAGCGAGGGAGTCGGCACTGGATGAGTCGCCGAACAGGATGTCATCCCCGTTACCAGTAGTGATGACATCAGTGCCGTTGCCACCAATAATGAAGTTGCTGCCTAAGGTATCGCTAATCAAGTTTGGCGCTGTAATATCGTCAAAGCTGACGCCGCTAGCGTAGGAGATGAAGTCGTTACCCGCAAAGTTGCCGATCACTTTATCAAACTGGGTGCCAAAGATGATGGTGTCACTTCCCTCGCCACCATTCATGAGGTTGGTGACGGTAAAGCTGCTGCCAGTAGTAGGATTGGTGTAGCCAATTAACGAATCGTTGCCCAGCGCGCCATCGAGAGTAATCAAAGCAGTACCAGTACCAGCAAAAATGGCCTTGGTAGCATCGATAGTATCGTTGCCATCTCCACCGGCTGCATTAGTAAAGGTACCGCTCAGGTTGTCGTTGCCTTCGCCGCCGATCATTGTATCACTCACAAAAGCTGCAACGATCGTGTCGTTGCCTACTCCGCCGTCGAGTAAGTTGCGACCCGCGAAGCCTCCAAATGAACTCTGGGCGCCTCCGCTCAAAGTTAGATTCGATACCCTGGATGACTCGATGAAGTCGTCGCCTGCACCTCCCAAAGCGCTATCAGAAGTTGCAAAAACCGTGATCGTGTCGTTGCCGTCGCCGCCGTCTAACAAGTTTCTGCCGGCCTCAAACTCGCCGATCGGGCCGGAGAGAGAATCGTTGCCGCCACCGCCAATCAAGGTGGTTCTCTCAATGCCGATCGTGATGACGCTGCCCTGAGCAAATGGGCTTGTCTGGGTACGGTTGGTAATGACTAAGATGTCGTCGTCAAGATCGCCCGACAGGTAGCTGTTGCTGGCCACACCTCTTAGGGTGTCGTTGCCTCTACCGCCATAAAGACTGTCTCTTACATTGATACCTACAACTAAGTCGTCGCCCAAATCACCCCGCAAGAAGTTGCTGCCTTCATTGCCAGCGAAGCCAATACCCAAACCACCGTCTAAAGAGAGGTTGTTGCCACCGCCTGCGATGAAGAAGCCGATCTTGTCATTGTCCTTACCGCCGTAGAGGGAGTCTCCTCTCTGCGCCCCTCCCAGCATCGTATCTTCCCCCTGATTACCAAACATCAGGTTAGCTTCGACAGTACCTTGGAGGATGTCTTCTCCCACACCGCCGGCCAGGGTAGCGCGGGCTTCAGCGATTATGGTGTCATTGCCTGCGTCGCCAAACAGCAAAGCCGGAATGCGCTGAGATCTGATTGAATCTTCGTCGTCGCCGCCGTATATGGTATCGTTCGGGCCAACTGAAATCAGAGTATCGTTATCGCCTTGGCCAAATATTAAGCTGCCGCCCAGGGTGGAAGTTCTTACGAAATCCGCCCCCTCTCCGGCGAATACTGTATCCGGGCCTAGTCCCGGAAGGTTTAAATCTAGTTGATTAGGATTGTCATCTAACGTTGTCATAAAGCTTCACTCCTCTACTTGTTGGTCATCGCTGGTGCGACTACAGACACTGCCTAGAACACCGAATGTTTGGATTCCGCTGTAGTTTAACCTGTTTGCCAGCCGCAAGTCTAGCCTACTGGCGTTAACCCTGTCTAGACTTTCTCCCTCGCGGATTTTTTGCTTGTAAGCTTTTATTTTCAAAGTCTTCACCCTTTAATAATCCTGGTGCACTGTCTCAGGTGCTCACGCTCAATAAGACGCGGCTCATATTCTTAATGTTCCATTCTGGATTGGCGGTCGGGGATCGCGTCCGGGGGAGGAAATTAAAGATTAAAAAAGGCTGATCTGGGTGATCGGGAAGACAAGGGAAATTGGGAGATTTGTTACTTGGTAACAAAGCTTTGTGGCAATTTCCGGTTTTCCAGGCAGGGCCGTCATTTAATAATTCTGACCCGGATTGAACCGAGTACCGCTCCGGGCTTTAAAAGTCTACGCCCCGCTTTAGTTCTACGCCCCGATCGCCGTAGTGTTTGTGACAGTATACCTCGGAGTGTACGCTTGCCAAGTCAAAGTAAGCGTGGGGTTTGTGGCAGCGCCCGGTGATAATAATTTCTGTATCCCGCGGCTTGCGTAGCAGGGCTTCTACGATCGGCTCTACCGGCAGCAGTTCTAAGTCTACTGTGGGATTGAGTTCGTCGAGAATAATCGTTTTGTACCAGCCGCTGGCGATCGCACATTTGGCGATTTCCCAGCCGCGTTCTGCTTCTATGCAGTCTAGCTCTTGCTGTTGCCCCCGCCAAACTATAGCATCTCGGCCGCACCGCTGGTGGTCTACTAGCTGCGGGTAGCTTTGCCGCAAAGCTGCGATCGCCGCATCTTCTGTATAACCAGTGCCACCTTTGAGCCATTGCACGATTAACACCCGGTGAGATTGGTCTTGACTGATACCCCTACCTATTGCCTGCAAAGCTTTGCCCAAAGCGCTCGTAGACTTGCCTTTGCCCGCTCCGGTGTATATTTCGATACCGGAAATATGATGCTCTGCCGCTGCGGGGTTATAGTGGGGCTTCATTTCTGAGTGTAAGTCGGCAATCTCCAGCAAAGCTTCGGGGGCCGCTCGGCCTGTGGCGATGACTTCTAAATATTCTGGTTTGTTTTTGAGGGTTTGGACTACTTCGTCAACTGGCAGCAAACCCAAGTCCAATACCGGGTTTAGTTCGTCTAGTACCACGACGGAATAGAGCGAGCTTGCGATCGCTCCTTTGGCGATATCCCAGCCTCGCTGAGCTTCGGCGCGATCGAAGCGGGTGATTGCTTCGGCCCCAAAATATTCGGCTCTGCCGGTTCGCACTTGGTCGATCAAGTGCGGAAATGCCCGTTGCAAGGCTTCTATTGCCCCGTCTTCGTCGTAGGAGCGGCCGGGGCCTTTGAGAAAGCGCAGCAACAAGACTCGCGTGGGCGAGTCAGAATTGATACCCAGCCCGATCGAGCGCAACACTACTCCCAAAGCTGCCTGAGACTTGCCTTTACCAGCGCCGTCGTAGACGTGAATCTGACCTGCGGCGCGTTCCGACCGGGATGAGGCTGTCCGAATACCAATGCCATTCCTTACCATAATCAGCAGTTATTTGAGTCTGTATCGGGGTGGGTATTCGATCGCGCGCCTTGAATGTTTAATTTTTCCATTCTGTTGGCGGATCTCAACAGATTATACGATAAGTCCTAACCCCCAATTTTTTAAGCAGCGATCTAACGCAATCTGGTGCTCAAACCTCCGGTTAAGATTATTCCGTTTGTGCTGTACAATTAAAATTTAACACGGACTGATATACCTAAAGGCTTATGATTGCGAGTGTTTTCCCATTTCGGACTGTTTTGGTGCAAATTTTAATTATGTTTTTGGCGATCGCGATCGAATCGTGGTTTTTGCAAAAACTACTTAAACTCGGCCCCAAAACCAGCATTGAATATACAGCCATCCTCAATCTCTCTTGCACTTGCGTAGGCTGGTTAGTTTTTTTCGGCATAGAAAGCGTTCTTAGCAAAGATTTGCGGGAACAGCTTATCGGTTATATCTTATTAGGAAGAGCGGATAATGTTTACGCTCCAATAACTATGATAGCACTCTCAGTATTAGCAGTAACTTTTCTAGCTAAATGGCAGGGATTAGAATTCATAGAGAACATGGTGGCCGGCAATAAAAAAGCTTCCAAACCTCAGTTTTTAGGGCCGCCAACCCTCACCCGCCGTCCTCCCAAAAAAACTTTTCAAGTAACTACCCAGTTTGGGGGAATTTTAATCGCCCACACTGTTAGCAATCTCGTTATTTTAACCTTGTTGTTTTTGCAAAGCGTCTATTGAAATTTATGATGAAGCAATTTTTTGATGTCACTCAGCAACTCACTAAGCTGACGAATAACCTTTGGGAAACCAATAAAAAAATCCAAAAGGCGATGATTCCGCCTAAAGTTGTCCACTGGAAGACTCCTTTACTGCTCAGCATCTTTTTAGCTTTGCTGACAGTGGCGGCAGTCACTGACTGGCGGACGAGAACTCTGCTTTTTGATATGAGCTGGTTATTTTTTACACTTTCAATGGGTTTGCTGACGAGTCAGCAACCTTTTGTGATTAAAGGAGTAAGTCTGAGTCCGTGGGTGACAAGCATCTTAATAGGCTTGTGGTTACTGATAAGATTGCCGTCGGATAGGAAGGAAATAGCATGGATATCCGGCCCACTTATAGCAGTAGTAGTTCTTGCTACAATAGAGATTTGGAATAGCGAGTCAAAACGGGAAGGTATCAGGTCGTTGGTGCGGCCTCAGTTTTTGATGATTACTCTAGTTCACGTGCTGTTTTCCTGTTGGTTTGCTTTTCACTTTTTAATTCAAGGTTGGATACAACAGTATCCCAGCGTTTTATCTCAGGATTTAAGGCAAAGCGATTATGTGGTGACATTTCAACGGCCAACTATTAATCGCTCCCGAGGAGTTGTCATCCTCAATGCAATGGAGGGATACCTGCGAAATGAAGCCCGCACAAAACCGTGGGCGCAAGTAGAGCAAATGTTAATAGATATTGACAACGAGCGATTTTTTCTGCGGAATCAAGCCTTAAAAACAACTGGGATAGTCCCAGAAGATGCTAGCTGGGATGTCAAAACTTCGATCGTCCAAGGAGAGTCCCGCTATCAGTTAGATATGCAGGCCACTTGGCTGGGGCTGGTTTTTAGACCGGAAATATATTCGTTTACCAAATCTTGCGAGGTGTTCCAGATAGCCAATAGGGCGACTGTAACCTGCGATGCCATCAAACGCTCTCAACCCGGACAGAAAAAAGATGGAACTGCGGGAGACAGTCAAGTGTGATTCTGTCTCTGTTAACTAATTGCGATCGTATAGCGGGAGAGTGGGAGAGTCTGAGAGTGGGAGAGTCTGAGAGTCTGAGATGGAAAAAATCCTCTTTCTTCCCTCTTCCCTCTTCCTTCTTTCCTCTTCCGTCTTCCGTCTTCCGTCTTCCGTCTTCCGTCTTCCTTCTTCCTTCTTCCTTCTTCCTTCTTCCTTCTTCCTTCTTCCTTCTTCCTTACACTAAAGTATGGCGAAAGTTTTCAGCGGGTTAATAACTAGATGAATTTGAGAAGAATCTTGACAGTCGCGACCAATGTATTTTGGGAAGTAATTCGCGATCGCATCCTTTACTTAATTATTATTTTTGCTCTGTTGATGGGAGCCTCGGTACGGTTGATACCCGAATTGGCGGCGACAACCGAGAAGAAAATTATCTTAGATGTCGGTTTGGCTGCTATGAGCATTCTCGGTTTAATTGCCACAGTCTTTGTGGCTACCGGATTGGTCAACAAAGAAATTGAAAAGCGGACTGTTTATCTGTTAGTTGCCAAGCCGATAAGTCGGGCTGAGTTAATTGTGGGCAAGCACTTAGGGCTGTCGGCGGTGCTGGCGGTGCTTGTAGCAGCAATGACTGTTATCTATCTGGCTATTCTGAGTTTGAGCCGCATTCCTTTCCCTTTGGAAAGCATTTTAATCGCTTCGCTGTTTATCTGGTTTGAGCTGTGTCTGATGGCTGGTGTCGGGATTTTATTTGGGGTTTTTAGCAGTTCGCTGTTGGCAACTTTACTGACATTTGGCGTTTATTTAATGGGACATTCGACGCGGGATTTAGTGGCTTTGGGCAAGTTAACTAAAAATCCTGGTCTTGAACAATTGATGATGGGACTTTATCTGGTTTTGCCGGATTTAGCCAGATTCAATTTGAGAAACGATGCTGTTTACGGACAAGTTCCTTACTTGGCAGGTTTGATTACAGATGCTGGCTACGGTTTGCTGTATGTGGTGCTGCTGTTGTCAATTGCGATCGCCATATTTTCCCGTAGGGAATTTTAAAGCGCGCATTCCGTACCTTCAGGGTAATTGTTTGTAGTGAGGGCTAAAGCCCTCACTACAAACCAATTTTATTATCGACTTAGCGCGCTAAGATATAGACAAGGTTATCGATCGCCCATCTAGACTAAAACTCAAACTTTTATTGGTAAAATGAGGTGACTTATGACTACTGTAATTCACCAAAAAACTGGGTCTGAAGCCCCGTCGTTCTACGACGGCTTTTTATTGATTTTCCAGTTTCCTAATCAACCCT
>NZ_JAUBTL010000114.1:0-8211 GCF_036702475.1 Microcoleus sp. D2_18a_B4 | reverse complement strand
CTAATAGACCGAGGGCTTGACCTCTCTTTCTACATGGTGATGATGATGACTTAATTCTGTGCAGTCTTCAGGGTTTTACACCCTTACAGCTTTTCTAGGTGTCTATGACGCAGTGGCACCACTCCGATTCCATCCCGAACTCGGTTGTTAAACGTCCAGGTCGCGCAGATATTTGCTGACTCACTGCCGAGCGAAAATATCTCGATGCCGCTGACAATATACAAACAAAAGCTCCTCTGATTGATGTAGGAGCATTTTTTTTATGGGCATAAGGGGTTTAAAGAACTTGGAGGGCGTAACGAGAGTGTTCACGCTGACGGGGCGACAACCCCGTCAGAAAATTGATACAGCACTTCCGGATGTTATGAGGTACAGTAAGTAGTTAAGCAAAATTAATTACATAATTATCTCCAAATTCTTTAAGAATTTTTTCGACAGATGAAACAAGAGATTGCTAGCTAGAATAGGCATCTATTTCCAGCCATTGATATTTGATAAACCGCCACAAAATCTCAATTAAATTCAATTCAGGTGAATAAGTCGGCAATTCAAATATAGTTAAACCGCGTTCTTTCCATTCTTCAATTTTCTCGAAAATGGCATTGCTAGTATGAATAGAAGCTTGATCCACTACAATAACTGTTGGCCGCTCCACCACAGCAAAGAAAGTATCTATGCAGGCTATGATTACATCATAATTAATAGTCTGCTCTGAAACATAAGCATGAAGAGTGTTTTGCCGATTCATAATTCCCAAGACATTTAAACGCTTAGTTCTACGACTATCAATTGACAAATATTCACCAATATCTTGCCATCCATAAGGGACACAAGGAAGGCCACAAAATCCGGATTCATCCAAATAGTATAAATCAATTTTTCCCTCATCTTCTAGGTGTTTTAATTCTGACAATTTTTCTTTTTTTTCCTTGTATTCTATGGGGTCTGGCTTGCCGCCAACACCTCGACGCATCCTATGCCAACTCATACAAAATTTTTTAAGTATTCTCTTAATTGTTTCCGTACTTATATTAACAGACCATTCTTTTTTGATTTTTTGCACTACTTGTTTTAATTGTCTTGGCTCCAATTTTACCCAGTCTCTAATTTGAGCTGATTGTGCGGAATCAAAAGTTGTTTTTCTGCCTCTACCTGGTTTATTGTATAATCCGAGCATTCCCTCATATTCCCCTCGATTCAACCAGTTATACATAGTCTTATAACTAACTTGAAAAATTCTCATCAACTTTTCATTTTTGACACATTGTGAAACTAAGATTAAAAAATGTGCTTGCTAGGCGCACCTGATGATGTCTGCTTTCGCGATAAATTCGGTTTAGCAATTTCAAGGAAAGTGGATTAATATCTCGAAGTAAAAACATATAGCCTTTCTCAAAAAGATGAGGTACAATAACAGCAGTGTGTAAACCAGTTAAAAATATTTGACGATGTAACTTGCCCGAACGCAAACTCTATGGCTTTTCCTAATTCTTGATAATTAGTAGTCTTGATAGAACAATACTCCGGACAGTTTTTAAAGAGGAATGCGATCGCAATAAAATAGATAAGTGAAAAAAGTGAGTGCAATCTGAACCCCAAATAAACAGAAAAAAAGGCACTCTTTTAGGTTAAGCTATAAAAACACACAAGCTCAACAGATTGCCTTATGAAGATTATTGAATCCATCTTACAACAAATGCCAGGGATTAGTCAACCACAAAAGAAGTTTTTAATCACTTTATTCTCAACTATATTGCTGGCCTATGGCAAGGTCAACTTCACGAATCTCAGTCGTTATAGCTGTTTGAGTGAAAAAACCTACCGTCGTCACTTTCTCAAAAGCTTTAACTTTCCACAATTTAATCAATATTTTCTCAAACAAGCCTTAAACCCTGAACACACAATTATTGCTGTTATTGATTGTTCTTTTTTAAGAAAAAGCGGCAAAAAAACTGACGGCAAGGCTTATTTTTATAATGGTGTAGCTGGGAAATCGGAACAGGGGTTGGAAATTTCTGTAATTTCTCTTGTCGAAATTGAGACTCGTTTATCTTATAGCTTAAGCGTACAACAAACTCCGTCACGCCCTCAAATAAAGCCCGTGAAAAAACTGCCCAAAAACCCGAAGAATAACAGCTCAAAAAAATCTCGCAAAAACCCGGACTCTCAAAGCTCAAAGCCTGACATCACAAGAGTTGATGACTATGCACAACATTTGAAGAATACTCGTTATTTTTTCCCCACTTCTGTACGTTATTTGGTGGCTGATGGCTATTACTATCGCTCTAAATTCTGGGATGCTGTGCGGGAGTTAAATTTAGACTTTATTGGCAAGTTAAGAGTTGATGCTAACCTACGCTATCTCTATACAGGTGAACAAAAGAAACTGGGAGCTCCACGTAAATATGATGGTAAGGTTGACTGCCATGATTTGAGCCGTCTTAATTTTGTTAAAGACCTAAAACCGGGAGTTTCATTATATACATTGGTGGTGTGGAGTTGTTGTTTAAATTGCCAAATTAGGTTGGCTTGTATCTCTGAGGTTCAAGCCAACGGAGAAATTAAAAATGCTTTATTATTTAGCACTGATATTCACTTACCGCCTGAGCAAATTGTTGAA
Source organism: Microcoleus sp. D2_18a_B4 (assembly GCF_036702475.1). Lineage (NCBI taxonomy): Bacteria > Bacillati > Cyanobacteriota > Cyanophyceae > Oscillatoriales > Microcoleaceae > Microcoleus > Microcoleus sp. D2_18a_B4. The sequence continues at coordinate 5,591 of NZ_JAUBTL010000114.1, read as the reverse complement.
TATTATCAGGCTCGTTTCCAGATTGAATTTATTTTTCGTGATGCCAAGCAATTTACGGGATTGTCTGATTGTCAAGCTCGTCATTTACCACGGCTTGATTTTCAGGTAGTGCCCTGAAGGAAAGGATCGAGAGAATAAAACTGAATTCAAAGAAAAGTAGGCATTTAGAGTTGTAAATTAGCATTGTAATGATGCACAAACCGCCAAATAGCAGCAAGATGATTTTCTAATTTTTTAGAGAAGCCTAAGCTCTTTCTTACCAGTCGAGATACTCGTTGTCGAATAGTACAGTTAAAGCGCTCGATATAGCTAGTCAAACCACTATCTTTATCTACACTCTGATGACGTTTACTGGGCAATACAGAATCATAAGCACTCCAATGATCGGTATAAATTACTGCACATTGACGGTACACTGGTGGCATTGAATTCCATAAAGCTTGAGCCGATACTGCGCTACGATCTCCAATATGTACACCAACAATTTCCCTAGTCTGGGCATCCAATGCCAGCCAGACCCACTGCTGATTTCCTTTACTATCAACGAATGACCATAACTCATCCATCTGAACACTCAAGCGCTTTTTTTCCTTGGGAGTCACCTCCACTTGCTTCTTAACAGCAGCCGCTTGGCTATTAACGTATCGCTGCACTGTATCTTCTGACACTTGAAGTACCCGAGCAATCCCCGCCTGAGAAATACGTTCAAGTAGCATCCGTGACATTAACTCATGCAGTTCTTTTGTAATAGGTTTCCATGCCGGATTTAAAACAAACTGACGACCACATTCTCGACATTTATAGTTTTGTTTGCCATGCCGAGTTTGACCGTTACGACTAACTTCTTTTGAGCCACAATTAGGACAATGGGGAATCTCTACTGTCATATCACACTATGATAAACACTTCTCTCTAATAGTAACTTACTCGATCCTTTCCTTCAGGGTACTACCGATTTTCATTTTAATGCCAGTCTTATTGCCTTAAACTTAGCTAAACATGAACTCTCTAGTTGTCATTCATCTGCCAAGTCGTTTGTGTTTTCTATGGCCTCTTATAAACGCCTAGAATTCAATAAGCATCTACTTTCTACCTTTATTGATAAGTTAGATTTAGACCCGGATTTGATTTTAAATCACCCTAACCTTCCTTCAGTCTTGTCTTATGGTACTCTGGCTGCTTAAAAACTGTCCGGAGTATTGATAGAACGGAGAATGATTTTAAGTTTTGACCACAGATTTTCAATTGGTGAAAAATCTGGTGAATAAGGTGATAAGTATATTAATTTTGCCCCGGTTTTTTCGATCGCTTTTTTCACTTCTTCTCCCAGGTGAATAGGACAATTATCCATCACTACACAAGCCCCTTTCCATAGTTTTGGCACAAGTTTCCTGATTATAAAAGCTTCAAATGTAATTGCATCAGTTCCGCCTATTAGATTAACCGATGTCAAAATTTCATTGACTGACATTGCTCCAAGTATTGAGACATTTTTGCCACGTTTAGTTGGTTTTGGCCCCTGAGCCCTTTCACCTTTTAAATATCTGGCATATAACCTAACCATTGCCAAGTTAACTCCCGATGCGTCAATGAATATTAAGTCTTTTAAACTAATCTCTTTATTTTTTTTCCAGAACTCACATCGCAGGATTTGAACTCGCTCCGTGCCTTTGCCTGAAGGGAAGAGTGTTTTTTTTTGACAGTAATGTCTAAGAGTTTTATCATTCTTCCTATTGTTGCTCTACTAACGGAAAATCCAATTCTCCCATAAAGTAAATAACGGAGTTCTTCAAGAGTTGCATCATTATTTCCTTCAATCAATTCCGCCAAAATGAGTAGTTGCTCCGCATTCAGTTTGCCTTTGACTCCACATCGGTCAGTTCTGGGAGTAATGTTTTTTGTTTCACGATATTGTTTAAGCAATTTTTGTACAAAGCTCAACGCTACAGAAAAACGCTTAGCTATTGCTTTTTGTGAAATGGGTTCAGCATGATAAGTATCAAGAATTTTTTGCCTAAAATCAATCGAATAAGCTTTCATTTTTAACAATGTATGAAGTTTGGTACAAGTAAACGTGCTATGAGTCAAGCAGAGCGTGCTGTCAAAAAAATGCTATTATGTGTGCTATCGCTTTCGCGTGGCTTTACTTAACCATGTAACTATAGTTCATTTGATCTGATATTCTCTGTTTAACCCTCACAAGTGAGTGTCAGTAACATGATACCTCATCTTTCTGAGAAAGGCTATATAAAATCTCTTTAAATACAACTTACTACTTTAGTAGATCATATTAGTTATTTATGTAATTAATTTTGTTTAACTACTTAGCAGCAATTAGTAAACCAGTTTTTGAGATGTTTCGGATTAATTAAGTCAAGAGCCACAGCAATTATCGTATCAACCATTTTAGTGGTGGTTGGCGAAAACTGTCGCAATAAAGATTTAAGGTAATTGCTCAACCCCCTTGACAAGAAGACGAGATAGACATTAGATAAAGGAATGGAAAAACTCCCCGACTTAAAGCAACTATCGAACGAGGCAAAAGAAGCCTTGATAGTAGAGCTATGGCAAGAAATCCAAAAACTTAGCGCAGCATTAGCCACATACGAACCAAAACCAGGCTCATCTCCCACCAAAACTAGCAAAAATTCCAGCACTCCACCGTCCTCATGATTCAAGCCGAACATTAAGCCGTCGAAAATTCAAGGAATAAAAAGACAAAGAAGCCTAGGAAGAGTCGGAGGGGGAAGAGAACTACATCCTCATCCCGACCAAACAATCATCGCCCAACTCAAAAATTGCCCCCAGTGTGGAGAGAAAGTCACCCCCGCCACCCAAAAATTGCAATCCGTCTACGAAAAAATCGAACTACCCCCAATTCGCCCCATCATCACCCGAATAGAACGTTATGGTGGTCCGTGTGCCTGCTGTCAAACCGAGTATGTTGCCCCTGTACCATTGGGAATGGAACCAGGTTCACCGTTTGGCAGTTCTATTCAAAGCTTAGTCACATATCTTCGTTACACTCATGCCATTAGCTACGAACGGCTATCGTCGATATTTGCATCCGTTTTTGGACTCAAGATTTCCGAAGGAGCAATCGCAAACCTGTTGGCAAAAGTCACGCACCAGTTTAGACGACCAAGTAAGTCAAATACTACAACGGTTGCGGCGGGCAAAATTAATTTGTTCAGATGAAACGAGTGCGAGAGTTAAGTAGTTAAGCAAAATTAATTACATAATTATCTCCAAATTCTTTAAGAATTCTTTCTACATATGAAACAAGAGATTGCCAGCTAGAGTAGGCATCTATTTCGAGCCATTGATATTTGATAAACCGCCACAAAATCTCAATTAAATTCAATTCAGGTGAATAAGTCGGCAATTCAAATATAGTTAAACCGCGTTCTTTCCATTCTTCAATTTTCTCGAAAATGGCATTGCTAGTATGAATAGAAGCTTGATATACTACAATAACTGTTGGCCGCTCCACCACAGCAAAGAAAGTATCTATGCAGGCTATGATTACATCAGAATTAATAGTCTGCTCTGAAACATAAGCATGAAGAGTGTTTTGCCGATTCATAATTCCCAAGACATTTAAACGCTTAGTTCTACGACTATCAATTGACAAATATTCACCAATATCTTGCCCTCCATAAGGGACACAATGGATGCCACAAAATCCCGATTCATCCAAATAGTATAAATCAATTTTTCCCTCATCTTCTAATTGTTTTAATTCTGACAATTTTTCTTTTTTTTCCTTGTATTCTATGGGGTCTGGCTTGCCGCCAACACCTCGACGCATCCTATGCCAACTCATCCTTTTTTTTTAATTATTCTCTTAATTGTTTCCGTACTTATATTAACCGACCATTCTTTTTTGATTTTTTGTACTACTTGCTTTAATTGTTTTGGTTGCAATTTTACCCAGTCTCTAATTTGATCTGATTGTGCGGAATTAAATGTTTCTTTTCGGCCTCTACCTGGTTTATTATATAATCCGAGCATTCCCTCATATTCCCATCGATTCAACCAGTTATACATGGTCTTATAACTAACTTTAAAGATTTTCATTAAATTTTTATTGTTGATATTTTGTGAAGCTAAAATCAGAAAATGTGCTTGCTAGGCGCACTTGATGATGTCTGCTTTCTCGATAAATTCGGTTTAGCAATTTCAAGGAAAGTGGATTGATATCTCGAAGTAAAAACATATAAAACCTCTTTGAACACAACTTGATATTTTTTATTATATCATATTAGTTGTTTGTGTAATTAATTTTGTTTGACTACTTAACGGACAGTGGGAGTGGGAGTGGGTGTTTCAGAACCAGGATGTTTGTTTACACGTCATCCGCCCGAGTCGAGGAACTGGAGTAATTAACGAAGTTCTAGGAGAAAATCGTCCTGATATCTGGGTGTCAGACTTATTTAGCGCTCAAAAAAATCACCCAGCACCACAATGGCAAGTGTGTTTGGCCCATCAACTGCGGGATTGCCAATATGCGATTGATGCTCTTGACAGAATTTTTGCCCCAGCGATGAAGAGGTTATTATTAAGGGCTTTTATCATCCATCGGCAACGGGAGAATATGGATGATACTAGACTCTTGAGATATCGAATAAATTTACAGGAAAGATTAACCAAAATTTTGGATTTAGCACCACAGCAGAAGGATGGTATACGGTTACGAAAACGTTACTGTGGGCTGATTGACAATTTATTTCTATTTCTGGAAGATGCGACAATTCCACCGACGAATAATAGTAGTGAACAGGCGATTCGGATGAGCGTGATATTTCGCCGTGTGACCAATGGCTTCCGTTCGGAATGGGGGCGCGATTTGTTTGCTGCCGTTCGTTCAGTTGTTAATACTGGCAAGCGTCAGGGTTTAACTGCTTATCAATCTATTCAACAAGCTCTCTCTACTGATGGCTCCCTTTTTTCCCCTAGTTGAGCAATTACGATTTAAGTTGCGACCACCATAATTCAATCGGATTAAAATCAGGAGAGTATGGGGACAAACATAAAATAGAAGCACCCACAGATTCAATCATCGATGTAATTGAATCTACTTTATCCGCGGGTAAATTATCCATCACTACTACTGCTCTCGACCACAATTGTGGCACTAAACATTGCTCAATAAATACCTCAAATACTTTGCCCTCCATTGAGTTATCCATTGTCATGAGTGCCACTACTCGCTTCAAACTAATTGTACCAATTACTGTGACTTTTTTCCCGGGCGTAAAAAGGTTTAACCGCATAGGCTCTCGTTCCTCGTTGGAAGCATGAGTTCTGGTTAAACAAGCGTAATACTCCAGTCTCATCTAAAAAAACTAGATATTTTTGGTCGATATGCTTGACTTTTTCCCAATACTCTAACCTTAACTTCATGACTCTTTCTGTTCCGGCTTGGCTACTTCTCACTGTTTTTTTTACGATTTAATCCCAACTTTTGTAAGGCGTTACACATGGCTGTTCTACCCACCCAATTTCCGGTCTTCTGGGCAAATAACTCACACAATTCTAGTAAGGTTGCATCGGGATGTGCTGCCACTATTTCTCTCAAAGAAGCTGTG
>NZ_JAUBTL010000113.1:0-8409 GCF_036702475.1 Microcoleus sp. D2_18a_B4 | reverse complement strand
ACTCCGAGTATCACTCCACCTCCGGTAGTAACTCCGACTCCCACTCCGGTGGTAACTCCACCTCCGGTAGTAACTCCGACTCCCACTCCGAGTATCACTCCACCTCCGGTAGTAACTCCGACTCCCACTCCGGTGGTAACTCCACCTCCGGTAGTAACTCCGACTCCCACTCCGAGTATCACTCCACCTCCGGTAGTAACTCCGACTCCCACTCCGGTGGTAACTCCACCTCCGGTAGTAACTCCGACTCCCACTCCGAGTATCACTCCACCTCCGGTAGTAACTCCGACTCCCACTCCGGTGGTAACTCCACCTCCGGTAGTAACTCCCACTCCCACTCCGGTGGTAACTCCACCTCCGGTAGTAACTCCCACTCCGATCGATCCTACGGAAATACAAGTGCCCGCACCTGTCCTCACACCAAAATCGCCCACAGCCGCCGATACACCCACACCCGAACCGTCAACCTCCGATGAACAAGACTTTAAACGCCCCGAAATTCGATCGCTAGACAATCTCGGTGTTGCTGCTGCCGATCATCGAATTTTAACCCTCGATCCAAGTATCACCAGTCAATTACCCGCTGGCATCGTAGCCTCTTCACTCGCATCCCAACAAGCACCAACAGTTAACCCTACTTCTAATTTAGTTCTGGGATATGTTCCGTCTCCCGATCGACTTTTTGAAGGTAACGACATACAGAAAACAGTCTGGGGAATCGAAGAAATGAGGAATCAAGAATTTGCCGAATACCTGGGGGTAGAAGCCAACCTCCTACAGGAAAAAACCTTGATTTCGACATCCCAACAAACTTTACAAAATATCGAACAGCAAACCGGCAAGCGGTCTGGTATTATCTACATGGTCTCGCGAGAAGATCGACTGGAACTAATTTTAGTTCCTCCCGTCGGGATGCCGATTCACTACAGCGTCCCCGAAGCCAACAGAGCAGCTCTTTTCCCCACCGTGCAGGAGTTGCGCGCTGAAATCACCAATCCCGCAAAACGCGATAGTACGACTTATCTACCCGCCGCTCAGCAACTATATAAATGGGCGATCGCACCCCTAGAAAAAGACTTAGAAAACTTAGGAATTCAAACTTTATTACTGTCAGTCGATGCGGGATTGCGAAGCCTGCCCTTTGCCGCTTTGCACGACGGTAAAGGCTTCTTGATTGAAAAATACAGTTTTAGCCTAATTCCGAGTTTTAGTTCGACTAATACCGATTATAAAGCTGTTAGAGACGCCACAGTGCTAGCAATGGGAAGGTCAGAATTTGTTGACCAACAGCCCTTGCCCAGTGTGCCGATCGAACTGCAGGCGATTTCGGCTCAGTGGCAGAGCCCATCTTTCCTCAATTCCACTTTCACTATAGATAATCTCAACTCCGAACACGCCAAGGGAGGATTTCGGATCGTTCACCTAGCAACTCACGCTGAATTCAAACCGGGAAAAGCGAGCAATTCCTACATTCAAATGTGGAATTCCAAATTGCAGCTCGATCACATGGAGAGTTTGAATTGGGGCAATCCGCAGGTAGACTTGTTAGTATTAAGTGCTTGTAGAACTGCTGTGGGCGATCGGGAAGCAGAGTTAGGTTTTGGAGGTTTAGCAGTAAAATCCGGCGCCAAATCTGCTTTAGGGAGTTTGTGGTATGTTGATGATGGAGGCACTTTGGGGCTGATGAGCGAATTTTACCATCAGTTGCGAGGAACCACAACTAAAGCAGAAGCTTTGCAACTGGCTCAACAAGCAATAATGTCCGGTAAAGTGCGGCTGGAAAACGGACAGCTAGTAACAACAGGCGGCAAGTTAAATTTACCTGCTCATTTACAACAAGGAAACCAAAATTTTTCTCATCCTTACTATTGGAGTAGTTTCACCATGATCGGAAGCCCTTGGTAAGCTGCCATATTTTATACCAAATCCGGTTGAAATATCCCGTTTATATTATGTCCGGTCGATTCCCTCCGCTTCGCTTCGCCCGAAATCAGGTAGGGGCGGGTAAACCTGCCAATATCTGCCAATAATTGACAATCTCAAAAACCCGCCCGGCCGGGATATTATGGTCAATCGCTCGGACATGATATTATTCTTTAGTCCGCGCCGTCGGGCTTTAGTTGTGTAGTAGCGGTTTCAACCGCCCAACTCGCGAGAAAAAAGTTCTATTTCTGCTTCATCACCACCAAAGTAATATCATCCAAAACCTTCATAGCGCCAATATACTGCCGGACATGCTTAATCACAGCTTCCCGAATTTCGTGGGCACAGCGGTGACGATTTTCAACCACCACTTGCCACAACCTCTTTAATCCGTACTGCGCTTTATTAATATCTAAAGCTTCAGGAATTCCATCAGTATAAAGCACCACCACATCCCCAGGATTTAACTGCACTTCTGCTTGAGCAATAAACTCGCCAATCTCTTCTACTAAGCCAATGGGAAAGCCTAAATCCATCGTGTCTATGCGCTCCAATTTTCCATCAGCGCGCACCACAATCATTTCCTCATGTTGTCCGCTTAATTTCAGGACACCTCCGGCATAGTCTAAGATAGCTAGAGACATATTTCTAGAGGAGTCCAGGCGCTGGAGATTATCATAAAGAGTCTGGTTGAGGACATCCAAAAACTTCACGGGATCTGTTTCGTTCATTTTCTGAAGCGTCCTGACAGCCGTTTGTGCCATAATCATCAACACGCCGCTTTCTAAACCGTGTCCCGTGACATCGCCAATGCTAATTTTTACTTTGCCATCTTGTTGCAATACATCGTAGTAATCGCCGCCAACTTCGTCAGCAGGTTCCATGAAACCAGCTATTTCTAAGCCTTCAATTGCTGCGAATTCTGACGGTTTTGGCAACACCATTTGTTGCAGTTGTTTGACTATATCGAGTTCTGCACTCATGCGGATATTTTCGGCTTTTAATTTCTGATTCAGGGTGCTAATTTCTTGATTCGCTTCAGCTAGTTGAGCCGTGCGTTCTTGAACTTTATCTTCTAAGTTTTGATAGAGGCGGGCATTTTCGATCGAAATAGCGGCTTGGGAGGATAGAACCTTAAGGACTTCTAAACGCTTGCTCGTAAAGGCTCCTACTGTCAAGTTATTTTCTAAATACAGAATCCCAATCAGTTTCCCTTGATTAATAATAGGAGCGCATAAGACTGACTTAGGCTGATTTTTTATAATATAGGGTTCGCTACTAAAAACTCCTTCGTTAGTAGCATCCGATAAAACGACATCTTCTTGAGTCCTCGCCACATATTGGATGACACCTAGCGGCAGCTTTTCGCTAGTTTCAATGTTGATTGACTGTAAAACTGTGACTTGTTCTGAATCAACAGAACCTTCAGCTTCAATCAGCAATCTTTTCTGAGATTCTAAAATCAGAAAACCCACTTGCGCCCCGGCATTTTCAATCAAAATTTTCATCAATTTTGGTAGTAGTTGCTCTAGGAAAATTGCCCCAGAAATCGCTTGGGAGGCTTTGATGACTGTCGCGAAATCTAAAGCAATGTCCGAGCTTGTGGTAGTTTGTATTTGGGTTAAAGTCGTAGGCGCGTCTGTAATGCGAGTAGCTGCCGAAGATTTAGTTTGTAACTGCGGATATCTTGATTCCAAATCCTCAACTTTTGCCCAAGCTTGCCAGCGAGTATAGCTATAGTATGTCTCTTGCAAATAGGTTTGGGCAATTTTTTCCATACCACTTGCGAGATAAAATTCAGCCGCCAACTCATAAGCCAGGGCTTCATCTTGAATATATCCGTTATCTCTAGCACCTTTGAGCGAGCGTTCGTAAAGTTCTGCGGCTTGCCAATTCTGACGTAATACTCTCGCTTTTTCAGCCTCCACTAGGTCGTATTTGTGCTGAAAATTCGCTGGGGAAAAATTAGCCCATTGCTTCATTTGTTCCTGGTTTAATTCTACTTGGTGTAAGCTGGCAGACCGAGCTGGATAATACTGAGCGAGCCAGGCAAGAGAATAGTAAAAATTATGAATGGCTACATACATAAATCCCATAACAGAATCTATATATTCTGCTGCTACAAGCGCATTACTCACTGCCTCAATATAGTTTTTGAAACAGTAAGAAATAGATAGTTTAGCAATGTAAACAATACAAATTAAAGTGCGATTATTTGCTGCTAATAAACGGGGAACTATCTCATCCTCATTAAAACTTGCACCCACCAAACGAGATTGAATGATCTCTCTCCCCAAAAGATTCAAATTAACTTGTCGCCATATATTAGTTTGGTAGATAGCATATTCCTGTTTTAGCTTTAGCAATAGATTGGAGTATTGCTGCATTTTAGACTCGACAACTTCGAGGCGCTCTCCCGTCAAAAACAAATTAACGCAATAATCCTTAATACAATAACAGGCATATTCATTGTCTCCAGTATCAAGTCCACTTTGAATTCCCTCTAGGAGAATGGCAATACTATTTCGGGCTGGTTCTTTCCAGTGTCTGACTAGAGCGCAAAATAAGTTATAAACTTTGGCTTTTAGTTCTTTGGCATGATATTTATCTACTAATTTCATGGCTAATTGTCCGGCGTGATATCCAGTTTCTATCTTGCCTTGTGCCGAACAGATAGCAGCATACCAAACATAGGCATAAGCAGCCAAAGCTGAATAACCTTTTTGAATTGTTAGCTTAACCATTGTCAAGACAATTGACAGTAAAATTTCTGGTTTAGCAAAATAAGCTGATGGACAGATAGCCATCAAAATTCGCATGACGGCTAACTTATCTGCATCCGTCATTTCTGAAAAGTTTTCTAATTCTGTTAATGTTGGTAATTCAATCTCAATATCTTCGCCAGTTGCCAGATAAATTCCTAATAATTCCACTGCATCTAAACCAGTTTCTAGTGCCTTAATAGGCTGATTTCGAGCAGTATAATTTTGAATGATTAGTTCGTAAGCCTTCACTTTGTCTAGCTGATTTTTGGCTTTTTCTAAAATGACTTCAGCTAATGTTTCCGAACGAGCAAAGAGAGTGTTTAAATATTGTACTTCTACAGCTTCTTCATAAAGTGTGAGAGTTAGTTCGTATACGGAAATCCAACTTTCTTCTGCTAAGAGTTTCAACCCTATATCCAAATATTGAACTGCTGCACTGTAAGCTGTTGCTGTCTTTGCTTTACGACCAGCAAGCAAATTTAATTTGGCAATTTCATCTCGTTCTTGTTGTTGGGTAATAAGTTCCAAACCTATATTGAAATGATCGACGATCGTAAAGATTTTTTCGGATAATATTTCCGGCGAAAGATTTTGTCGAAGTAGACGGCCTATTTGTAAGTGAATAGCTTTTTTATCGGATTCTTTGATTAAGCTATAAGCTGCTTGTTGGATGCGATCGTGTCCAAACTTATAATTTTGAATTAATAATCGTTCGTCTAATTCGGATAAAGTAATAATTAACTCCGCTCTAATTGCTGGCTTAATGTCTGAGAAAACTTCTTCTAGCGATCGAGCGCAAATAATTGATAGAGTATGTAAGTCAAATTCTGAGCCAACACAAGCTGCCAAGCGCAACACCTGCTGAGTCGCTTCCGGCAATTTCTTGAGTTTACCAAGCATTAACTCGACCACATGATCTGTGATACCTATCGCTTCAATTTGAGGAATATCCCATTGCCAGGTGCGGGCCTTAAAGTCGAAATTCAGCAGTCTTTCTGCATATAATGTTTTCAGGAATTCATGAACAAAAAAAGGATTACCCTCGGTTTTTTTTAGGATTAATTCTGCGAAAGGTTGTAAGTCTGATCGAGCGCTATGTAGTGTATCGGCAAGGAGTTGGTTGATATTTTCTAGTGCTAAAGGTGCTAGAGTAATTTTATTGACTGTTAACTCTTCTGAACGGATATCTTCCAGAGTCATCATTAGTGGGTGTTCGATTGTGACTTCGTTATCTCGATACGCCCCGATAATCAATAAATATTGAGTATCTGCATCCGTCATCATCAGTTGAATTAATTTTAGAGTGGCAGAATCGGCCCACTGCAAATCGTCCAGAAAGATGACCAAAGGATGCTCAACAGAACAAAACACCCGTATGAAGTTACCAAAAACGAAATTAAAGCGATTTTGTGATTCGATTGCTCCTAACTCTGCTAAAACAGGCTGTTTGCCAACAATTAATTCCACTTCTGGAATCAAATCAATAATTACTTGACCGTTATCGCCCAAAGCCTCTAAAAGTTTTTCTCGCCATCGATTAAGCTGTAATTCACTTTCTGTTAACAGTTGCCGCACTAATCCCTTAAAAGCGCTAACTACAGCGGAGTAAGGAATACTTTTTTGAAATTGGTCAAATTTGCCGGCAGTGAAATAGCCGCGCCGTCGGGTATTTGGTTTGTGAATTTCGGCTATTAGAGATGATTTGCCAATACCAGAATAACCCGCCACCAACATCATTTCTATTTGGGATTGGGCATTGTCCGCTACTCGCTCAAATGCTTTTAGTAGTGCTTCTACTTCGGCTTCGCGTCCGTAGAGCTTTTGGGGAATTTGAAACTGGTCGGAAATGTCTTGAGTCCCTAAAGAGAAATCAGATATATTTCCTGTGGTTTGTAACTGATGCAAACATTCTGCTAAATCATTTTTGATTCCGAAACCACTTTGGTATCGCTCCTCAGCGGTTTTTGCCATCAGTTTCATTACAATATCTGACAGGGCCTGGGGAATTTCTGGATTAATTTGATGAGGAGAAATTGGCACTTTAGCAATATGACAATGCACTAACTCCAGGGCATCATTTGTTTCAAAAGGGAGTTGGCCTGTCAGTAACTCATAGAAAGTGACACCGAGAGAGTAAAAGTCGGTGCGGTAATCTAGGGAACGATTCATTCTTCCTGTTTGTTCAGGTGAAATATAAGCTAAAGTACCTTCTAAGACGTTAGGATTTTTGACGGTAGGATTTTCGCGGGTGAATTTAGTAGAAATACCAAAGTCTATAATTTTGAGTTGCCCGATTTCTGGGTTGAAAACAATATTGCTAGGGTTAATATCTTTGTGAACAATATTCGCAGCGTGAATACTGCTTAGAATTTCAGCCGTTTTAATAGCAATGCTCAGAAATTCCTGTAGGGGTAATACTCCCGTGCCTGATTCCCTACGCTCATCCATCAACTGTTTTAAAGATGACGCGCCAAAATCCTCAAGGATGATACACAGGGTTCTCTGATAGGGTTTTAATTCATAAGCTTTAATTACTCCATCTAGATTCAGATTTCGGGTAATTTCATATTCCTGCTTATAGCGAACCAGTTCGGAGGGGGTAGGATAGTCTTCTTTGAGGAATTTAAGGATGACGGCTTGGTTGTCCTGTTGGCGGATGCCTCGATAGATAGTGGAGTTGGTACTTTCGTAGATTTGAGTGAGAATTTGGTAGCCATTAATCTCGATCATTTTCAGGTTTCAATGATAGAAGAAAATGTTATTAAAGATAGTCAGCAATCATTAGGGTAGAGCGGACTGATCCATTATAGTAGCTGAGGATGCTTTGATACCCATGCTAAAGGTGAAATCTTCACATTAATATACTGTCGCACATCCTCTATCACAGATTACCTGATCGCAAAAGCAGGTAACTTTCATTACCTGCTAATTTACAACAAGAAAAACAATAGTTTTCCGATATTTATTGCTGGAGTATTTTCACGGTGAGATTTTTTTTGTAATTCCCATATTTTCAGTAGCAAATCTGTTCGTTAAACAATCATCTCAAACCCGCAGATGCTCTATCTAGGGTTGATTGCTCTCGGATTTGGTGCCGCAGTTCCGTAATTGACTCGACAGCCGATATTGAACAAACTTGAACTGCACTCAAGAGGGACAATCTGCTGATCGAGGAGGGCGCTGCAACTGACATACTCGTCATTATTAGTATCTCTTACCATACATTCGATCGGGTTAGCTCCCGATCGCGCCGCCCAACTCTTCATACCTACGACTGCAATGTTATGCTGCCAGTAGAAAGCAAATAGCGACACTGCAAACAGTACAGCAACTGCTAATCCTGCTTTCAACTTCCAACTATTTAGGACGTTTCCCAAACTATTTTTCACGTTTTCCACCCCAGAAATTGAGCTTTCGGTAGTTATTTCTGGAGTTGTCAAGTTTGTTTGTGTTTGTTCGGCTGGAATTTCAGACATAATGTATCTCCTGTGATTGCTGGGACTTGGCTAATCTGGCAGTTGCGATCGCTATTGCAAACTTTATCAAATTTTAGCAAAACTAGCCTGTACCGACAACCGATTGGGGCAGCACCGCCGGGGAAGTATGTATATTGACCAAGTGCGATCCGCTTCGTTGGCGTAGCCCCCGTAGATACTGTCTTGAACTGTCAAGGGGTAGCAAGTAAATAATTGGGGTCGAAAGGCTTTTGGGACTTTAAAAT
>NZ_JAUBTL010000112.1:0-9100 GCF_036702475.1 Microcoleus sp. D2_18a_B4 | reverse complement strand
GACTAATGACTACTGACTACTGACTACTGACTACTGACTACTGACTACTGACTACTGACTACTGACTACTGACTACTCTTTTACTCGCACGTCGATAACGCTGGCGTTGAAAATGTACTTGCTGCCTTCAAGCTCTAGCGTAGTGCCAATTTTGACTTTCGTATTACCTAAAACCGGGCCATTTTCAGTAAGTTGACCTTTTCCCTCTAAGGTAAACATCATATTTTTGCTGAAGGCTTCTTCTTCTCTGGGATCGGGGAGAGCTTTCAGAGTGCCGTTGGGCTGAGGAACTGCTAGGGTTCTGGTGAGAGTTTTGGCTGATTTGATGGTAATCTGACCGGAGGGTTGATTGCGGATCACCACATTGATTTTATCACCGGGTTTGAACAAATCTTGAACGTTTGTTCCTTTAAGACCGATCGCAATTGCATCAATTTCTACAGGTTTGACACTGGTGCCGACTTGGGCGACGGAACCGCCAGAAGTGCCGGGAAAGAAGAAGATTCCGACTGCAACTAGCAGTACGATCAGAGCCGCAGCTACGTCTAGGATGCTGAGTTTGCCGAACAGTCGGCCTTGAGAATCCAAAATTTTCATAAATCGCCTATTATACTGATAGCGAAAGGAGTATGTTTACAAGCTCAGGACTTACGCAGACATCGATGAAAAACAGATGCTGCTATTGCTGAGCTACCGCTGGCAATGACATACTTTATTGATGCGTAAGTCCTGAAGCTAAAAGATATTACCACAACGATCGCCCCAAATCCGCATGACTGGGGCACTTAACCCAGAAGGCAGTTGACGGCGGTTGGTTGGCCTGCGGGCCGATCGCCCAGAAGCTGGTGGCGCGGTTAAAAATTGACAAAAAGCTAGAATAGCAACTAATCAGCCTCAAATTGCGTCTGCCTATTTAGTGACTTTTCGAGTTTTTCCTACAATTTTATCTAACTTCTGGCACGTATCACTCATGTTAAAAAATTTTTGGTTGACTTGCCGGCGTACTTGTGGCCGGGGGATTTATCTGTTTCTGTCCCTGATGGTGGCTGCGGGTATCTGGGTGGTTTCCCCGGAACCCACTCAAGCATTTTCTTTGCCTGAACTGATTTTCCGAGGCATTCAAGTTATTCAATTGTCGAATATGTCCGATCGCCAAGAGGTGACTATTGGCCGACAAATTAATCAGCAGTTAACCAACAGCGAGTTTAAGATTGACCGCGATCGGGATACTACAGAATATATCAACCGCATCGGTCAACGACTCGCTCAAGAAAGCACTCGCCCCAATATTCCTTATACTTTTCAAGTGATTGACGACGACAATATTAATGCTTTTGCGACAATGGGCGGTTTTGTTTATGTGAATAAAGGTTTGATGACGGCGGCGGACAATGAGGCAGAATTGGCCAGTGTCATCGCCCACGAAATCGCTCACATTAATGCTCGCCACGCGATTAAACAAATGCGTCAAATGGCCATAGCTTCAGGCGTAGCTTCGGCCACTGGGCTCGATCGATCTCAGGCGGTTCAGATTGGGGTAGAATTGGCTTTGCGGCGCCCCCACAGTCGCCAAGCTGAGTATGAAGCCGATCAGTTGGGATTGCAAACTATGGGGCGAGCCGGCTACGCTCAATCTGGGATGGTTGATTTTATGAAAAAGTTGCTCAACAAGCCTTCTCCTCCTAGCATTTTAAGCACTCACCCGGCAACTGGCGATCGTATTGCTGCTATTTCACAGGCTATAGATCCGGATCTTGCTAGCGGTGAAGGTTTGGATAATGAGGATTACAGGCTAGAAATCCGCAGGCTTTTGGGCTCGTAGAAATGTAAATCAGTCAGGCAATCTCTTCTCTTCTCTTCTCTTTTCTTACTTCGCGATCTTCGCGTCTTCGCGGTTCGTTAAAAAACAAATCCAGTTACTAGGGTAAGTCAGCAGCAAGTTAATTGCGATTTAATAGATATCACATCTTGCACCATTCTCAAGAACGGGCTCTTCGGCCCGTTCCACAAGAGATAAATTTTCTTGTGGAACAGGCCGAAAAGCCTGTTCATAAAAGAATTATTGACAATGGTGCAAGATCTAAGATAGATCGAACTTAAACTGACATACCCTAAAACTACAAATTGATTTAACACTGCTGTTGAACAACAGAATCGATCGCAGGTTTCGGGGGTGCAATCGGCTGCGGCTTCAATTGCCTGACAACTTCGTCAAACGGCAAAATTCGGACTTGATTGTTAAATACATTTACTTGATAAACTCTGCGGTAGCTGAGGTCAAATCCTGTCAGCCAGCCACTTTTGGGATGATAAGCGCCCGTGTCAATATCCAACCACCCTTCGCCCCTGACTAATTCGCCCGGTCTGACCCCATGAAAGGTAAAGGTGATCGTGTGACCGGTGATAATTAATTTATTGGGAAAATAGGGTTTCGACATGGTGTGAAATTCCCTGCGAATCCAACAGAGTTGTTCGATCGACTGTTCATCGATCGACAGATGGGGGTCAACGCCGGCGTGAACCAGCCAGATGTCCCCTAAATCCAGGTGCGTGGGGAGCGATCGCAGCCACTCTAAGTGTTTATGCGGCATCATCCCTGTATCTCTGTAGCTGGCTACTGTCGCATCGCCACCACTGTAGAGCCAAGATTGCCACGCTCGCATATCCATCGGCGTCCCCGACAACGCCTCCAGCATCAGTTGTTCGTGGTTGCCCAACAGAGTTTGGTAGGGGCTTTGCTGCACAAAATCTAATACCTGAGCGCTTTTGGGGCCACGATCGATTAAGTCTCCCAAAAAATAGACGCGATCGTTCGAGCTGGGGGCGAGTGCCTCTAGCAGGGTCATTAAGCCGTCGTAATGCCCGTGTACGTCCCCGATAACAATGCGTCGGTGCTCCATTGTGTTTATCCGCTTCCCTGACTCAAAAGCCCCATCTCTAGCTTATAGCATCTGATTTTGCTGTTATTTGCCTCTTACTGCTTTTTTAGACATTTTATGACAATCTCCGGCAAACGAGTAGTTATAACCATCGTTACGATGAACGGGTTTAAGGTGATTTCGAGAAACGCTAATCACGCTATTGCTCACTCGAATATCAAAATTACCTTTGAACCTAGTGGTTTTAATTCTTTTACACTTAACCCCCTGATGTTTTCCGTCAATTATTGAAACAATGTCTCCAGTATTCCAGCCTGCGACTTTTTTCTTGGGTTTATACCCCGAACGCGGAAACCCATATTTATCGGTCGGTACGACTTGACGACTGCCCCAACCCATTGCCTTGATCAACAGCGGTTGATTGACAGCCAAAGTCAAACCTTGACTTACATCTCCACAGCAAGCAGCGTCGATCCAATGAGCCTTTGGAAGCTTTAAGTTAGTCCGATTGAACTTGGTTAAAGAACCGCGTCCTACATAAATAGGTTCAATCTCTGTAGCCTTCAAAGCTTGGAACAAAGCGGACTTGGTTGCGTTAACGGCCGCTGCATCTTTCAATGGGGTTTTAGCTTGACTCATTATTTTCTTGAGAACTTCGGGCTTTTTCTTGAGAAAATCCCTGACATCTTGAGTCCCCTTTTTAATGTTGCATTTTTCGCACGCTAAGCAAAGGTTGGAAACACGATTACTGCCACCCTTAGCTCGTGGGTTAATATGCTCGACTTGCAGCGGTAAATTTTCACTACCACAGTAAGCACACTTCCGATTCCACTTTTCGAGTAGGTATTCTCTAACCTCGTAACCTTGCAATTCCCCTTGCTGATACTCAACGCCAGAAATCTCGGGATTTTGCATTTTTTGAGTGTCAAAACTTACTAACTCGAAAGCAATTGATTGGATGGGTGCTAGCTTGCGAAGGCGAGAAACCCACGTCATGGTCGTTAGCACTCGGTGCTGCAAGCTCGGAGGCAGCCAGCCTTTCGGGCGAACACGATTTAGGAATCTCGCTTTTCGATAACGAGTTTTGCGATTACGGCGGTTGCGTCGAACGGCTCGACGGGTTTCAAGTCGAGATTTGATGGCTTGACCCCGATGGGTGACTTGGGCGCCCCAAATGACCTGGGTTCCCTGAACCAAAGCTATGCCAGTAGTTTTGCTACCAGGGTCGATGCGGATTTCAATTGGTTTTGGTAGATAGTTGACCGATTTTCCCAGAATGATTGTAAATGGGTACAGTCTGAAAACCTTTGCTTTGCCTGCATTCAACAACTTTCTAGCTATCACTGGCAGGCACGGAGTTAGAGGTTTTTTGTCAGCGTCAAGTACGAATACTTGATTGGGGGTTTTAGACATGGTTGCGTCTATTCCTAATTAGTAAAGGTTGCCTCGGCATAGTTATTGGGCGGTACTTTCTCCACAGCACTGGCTTTACAAATCCTTGCCTGTTTAACTGCGAAGTTATAGTGCTTGGGGCTGGCACGCACCCCAAGGTATGAACTTTAACGCTCCCTAATAACGAAAGCCGGGACTTACTTAGCTATTTCGGGATTTCTCCCGAAATGTCTAGGATTTTAGTAAGTCTTTTACGGTGGAGGGGTGTCACCCATTATACTGCTTTGTATAAAGATTCTGTAAAGCTCGCCAGTCTCTGTTTGCGTAGCTACTGGTAGAAACACAGGCAAGCTGTTAATTGTGCTTCTGCAACTGCTGTTACTGAGGCAAAGCTTTGAGTTATTTCACGCGCTAGGGTGCATCAGCGATTAGCCGACCGATTAAGTCGAAAATAATCCTAGCTGACACACCCTAAAATACGATCGAGCCTTAACGATTGTTACTGAGTCAAAGCTTTGAGGAATGTCTGGAGTTCTGCCAAAAAACCTTTCTTTTTTAAGGGTTTGGCAGGTGTGGTGGAGTCAGGATCGTCGGTTCCGAGAGCTTTGGCTAAAATCCGCTCTAAATCGTCTCCGACTGGTTTTTGGGCGGTTTCAGAAATTAGTTTGTATTCGTCGTTTGTTTCCAGCCACACTTGCCAGGATTGGGGGTAGCAGCGGAATAAAGCAGCAGTGTCTAGGGGTCTGATGTAGTAGCAGGATTCAATTTTGCTGAGGAATCGATCGCGCAATTGGCGGCCCGCATAGCCTATACCTATGGTGGCAACATCTTCGAGGCGCGGGTTGAGTAGAATTACTGGGCGACCGGCTGCTGCTATGTAAAGTTTTTCGACTTGAGCCACTTCTACGGCGGCTGGATTGATCAAAATGAAAAGTTGATCTTCCGGCGCTATTTTATCTTCAACAGGAGTACGACTGCTGCCTAAATCAGTGACTTTAAACGGTGTTTCTCCCCAGTCACGGCGCGCGAGGGCTGCAGCACCGGTGTCGGGAAAAAAGACTTTAACTCCGGGGTAGATTTCCTCAAATTCTGGGAGGAATTGTAGGGTGATAGACTGTGCTTGCAGGGCGATTTCTGGAAATACTAATTCGACTTGCAGTAGAGTTTTGCCGTCCGAGAGGGCAGCGGCGGTTGCAATGCGGGATTGGGCGATCGCCTCGTTGAGATCCTTGGGCAGTTCTGTCATTAATTTAATTGTTTTTACTCGACTTCTCTCAATCTAATTTTACCTGAGATATTGCACCATTCTCAATTACCTGTTTAGGAACAGGCTTTTCGGCCTGTTCCACAAGAAAATTCACTCTTTGTGGAAATGGCATCGGGCTGTCGGTTTAGGAACAGGCTTTTGGGCCTGTTCCACAAAAAAAATTTACTCTTTGTGGAACGGGCCGAAGAGCCCGTTCTTGAGCATAATGCAAGATGTAAGTTTTACCGCCTCAAGCAACAAAAGCTAACACCGACACGGGCGAACCGGAACCTCCCAAAAGGCGCAATATTCCGATAACTAAAGTCATTTCAGCCGCAGGTAACAAGTCTAGATTTGCTAGATTTTCCAGCACTATTCGCTGCTTTTCCAATACCAATTTGTTAACCGCAAAACTTTCATCTCGCCCGGTATCGACTCCGTGAGTGTCGGTTCCAACTCCCGCGATAGAGCGTTCTTCTAGCAAAAATTGAGTGGCTGCTTTGCCAAATCCCGGAAAGTGGCAAATTCCGCGATCGTCTCGGTTGAAAAATGCTCCCTGATTATCCCATTTTTCTTGCCACCCAGTATACAATAAAACTAGATTTCCCGGTTCTATAAGTTTGTGCTGCCGTTCCCAAGTCAATATATCATCAATTGTTAAAGTGTAGTCGGGATTGGCAAGACTTTGCTCTCGGATGTCGATCGCAATTGCCGGCACAACGAGTGACTGCGGGGAATAATTATCAATGCTGGCGCCTCCTGCATAAAAGCTGTTGGGTGCGTTAATGTGAGTGCCGCTGTGTTCGCCCATCGAGAATTTTCGCAGGAAATACCCGTCTGTTTCTATTTGAGCTACTGTGGCAATTTCTGTCGCTGGATCTCCTGGCCAAATGGGAATATTTGGGTGAATTGAATGGGTTAAGTCTACAATTTTGCTGTAGGCGATCGTTTTGAGATTATTTAAGTTTAATTGGTTTGTCATATCGTTGGCGATTGTTTTTGAAGTATTTAACCGCAGAGGGCGCAGAGGGCGCAGAGTTAGAGAAGAGAGGGATGGATAATTCGGATACGAATGGATTTGATATCATTAGGTAAAGTAGATTGATTATTTATTAAACCTGGTTGATTTTTTGACCTTCTGCGATCTCAATCTAAAATCTAAAATCTAAAATCTAAAATTGGATTAGTTGATCGAGGGTTGCTTCCATCACATCCTTTGTTTGCCCGGAAACAGTATACACCAAAGCTTCTCGATAAACTCTCCCCGCCGGGTGTACCGCACCGTTAGCAGCACCGCTAGAAACTGCAACCGCAGCGTGCCCGCAACGCACCGCTAAATCAAGGGCTTGAGCTCGCAGCGCTAATTGTTCTGCTTTGGAGCTATGTTGAGATTGTGAGAAATTCTGTTTTAGCCGATCGAGCTTTTGCTCTAGTTTTTGGCAAGCCGCCGTTATAAAAGGTGAATTCTTAGCAGCCGCCGCTGCTGCAATTACATCTAATCCGGCTCGAATACAGCCAAAAGTAGCCGGAACAAAATTCAGTATATTTTTGCTGTCGTTTTCCGAAATCCAGCCGACAGGTTTAACTGAAATTATTTCCGATTCATGCAGCAACCAATTATCGAGAGTTGCTGTCACAGTATTAGTCGAGTTCATGGCAATTAACTGCATGATTTCGCTACAAGCTATTTTACCATATTCGCGTTCAATATTGGCAAAAGGCACTAAACCGAAAACAGCGCGTTCGTCAGGAATTACCGCCGCTACAATAAACTTTTGAAACAAGCCAAAACCTGTTACCCAAGGAACTTTTCCTGACAGTAAATAGCCCGCTTTTGTGGGAGTTGCGGTGACGGCCGGATTGCCCGATCGCCTCAAATGCGAAAACCCAATACCCAAGCGTAACTCTTTTTGGGCGATCGCGGGCAAGTATCTGCTTTTTAGCATTTCATTGTCGCTGTTGGCAATCATCGCAGTTGCACTGTGGTGCTGAGTTTGCAGGAAAGACAATGCGCCGGAATATCGAGCCGTCAATTCCTGATATTGGTAAAAAATCTCCGGTGCAATTTCGGCACCGCCCCATTTTTGGGGAACTCGCAATGCTAAGAGCGATCGAGCTTCCAATCCCGCAACTGCTGTTTTCAGCGCTTCCGAGTCGCTGTCGATAATTTCCGCGTGGGGTGAAACGCACTTTTGCAGGTAAGTTTCTGTGCTGTTTAGAATATCTTGAAAATCCATGTTTTATAATTATTTTATAGTTATTTTTCTCTAAATTCTTGTAAACCCGCCTAAAAATCTGCCCCCAAACTAACTTATTTCCTCATATTTTGCACCCTTCTCGCTTAACAGGCAAGATGCCTGTTCCACAAAAAGTAAATTTCTTGTGGAACGGGCATCTTGCCTGTTCATAAAAGGCTGACTGAGAATGTAACAACTAACTTATTTCCACACTTTCCAAGGAGCCTTCCCTTCATCCCAAAGCTCGTTTAAATACTTGTACTCTCGAAAAGTATCCATCGCAAAGAAAAAGCCGTCATGACGGTAAGCCATCAACTGTCCGTCGGCGGCCAAACGCTGCATCGGCTCCTGTTCTAAAATACAATCATCTCCCCCCAAATACTCAAATACCCGGCGGTTAAATATCATATATCCAACACTGATCCAGCCGTCGATTTGAGGTTTTTCAGTAAATTGAACTACGCGGCTATCGCTGTCTACATCCAAAATTCCAAAGCGAGAAATCGGACGGAATGTGGTGACAGTTGCCAGCTTACCATGAGACTTGTGAAAATCCATCAAGGCGTCAATATCGACATCAGCTACTCCATCGCCGTATGTCACCATGAAATTCTCGCGATCGATATATTTTTCGATCCGTTTTACCCGCCCTCCCGTCATGCTTTCCGCGCCAGTTTCAGCCAGTGTCACCTTAAAATCTTGTTCAAGATGTTCCTCGTGATAAGTGATGATATTTTGGCGTCCCAGACAGATAGTAAAGTCATTGTTCATGGCTTCATAATTGAGGAAATATTCTTTAATCATGTTGCCGCGATAGCCCAAGCACACAATAAAGTTTTGGAAACCGTAGTGTGCATAGATTTTCATGATGTGCCAAATAATCGGATGCCCCCCCACCTCAACTAACGGTTTGGGACGAAATTCTGTTTCTTCTCTGAGACGAGTACCGAGACCACCTGCTAGGATAACTACTTGCATTTTTTCAATTTTTAAAAGATGATCAATTAATTTATCATCAATAATCAGTGATTTATTCAAAGAATTATTAACTTTTTCTCATAGTGAGTGAAGCTTTGTAAACCACAGAAATCACAAACTATTCTCAATAATCGTATGCTGGGCGCCCAGCCCCCTCTATTTACGTCTATTTATGAATAATCCTAGGGTGCGCGCCCAGAACCATGTATTTAAATATTGCGGGAAATTTCTACTTAACCGTAGGTCGCGCACTGCACACCGTATATTTAAATGCGGCGCGCTATTTCTAACTTATACCAATTTTTTATGAGGTTGCATAGAATCCGATCCCCCCTAGCCCCCCTTAATAAGGGGGGGACAAGATTCTT